>NZ_JBSHDU010000001.1:0-57700 GCF_053616475.1 Streptomyces sp. NPDC055815
CGGCTCAAGCCGGGCCCACTGGCCATTCGTCAGATCACCACGTCCCACGACAGGTGATCATCAACGAACAAGATCAACTTTCGCAACAGACCCTAGGCGGCTGGGGTGAGTTCGGCTTGGCCGAAGAGCAGGGAGGCGCCGGAGTGGGCGGCGAGGTCCTTGACGAAGGCCCAGCCGGTCAGCGGCTGGGGTAGGGGATCTGCGCGGTCAGAACGCGTGCGGCCTCCAAGGGCCGGCAGGCGGCCAGGTCGACGCTTTCGTCGCCGGTCAGCTGGCGTGCAAATCCGGCGAGGACCAGGCGTACGGCTTCGTCGGCCCGCTCGCGGGTGGGGTGGGCGCCCTCGTAGCGGAGCAGCCCTCGTTTCCCCGCCGGCCCAAACCGACAGCTGAGTTCCTTCATCCTCCTCCCGACCACACCACCGCGACCCAACCGCGAGATCCCAGCCGAGGAATCCATCAGGGCAGGCTGATGACAGCTTCCCGCTTGACGGCCCGCTGTCCATCTGGACAGCGGGCCGGATCACTCATGGCAAGCCGGCGCACTGGGACCAGACATGCTGGATCGCTCGGTAATCGATCACGTGTATGTCCTCCTGCTGGAGAACCTCACGGGTCAGCGGCGATGTCAGGAACTCGTAGTCCGTCCGGCGCACGAGCCAGCCACCGTCGACGGCCTGCGACTCCTCATCGCCCAGGCTGGGATGCACCGCCCATTCGTTGAGTCCGGCGGGCAGGTCACGCAGCAGCTGAACGTATCGGGCCGGTTTCCCCTCGATGCCGAGGGAAAAGCTGTCCAGGAAGTCGTTGTCCGTGACTGGCAGGCCCTGCTGCCGCGTCGACCGGCGCGCTGGTTCGAGCCAGACCCGGACCGCGAGACCGTACTCCGCGGCCAGCGCGACCGTAAGGTCGAGGATGTCGTCGCGGCCGCCATCGGCCAGGCAATGAAAGTCCAGGTGGGTCGGCGTGAGCCCGACGTCGGCGACAGCAGCGATCTGGGCCCGGAATTCGACCTCGACCTCATCAGGTCGAGCCTGGCCGAGCAGGGCCGCCCGTCCAGCGGGTGTCGGGGGAAACAGCGCGCCTGTTGGGTCAAGCAACGAGGGGACCCGTTCCCTGGCAGCCAGCGGTCCCCAGGGCATGCTGGGAAAGTCGGACACCAGGGTGAGATGGATCCCGAACGGGACCTGCGGCCGTCGCCTGAGCAGATCCAGGGCATGCGACGCCGCGGGAGGCGGGACCATCAGACTGCACGAGCTGGCGATGCCCTCTTCGACCGACTCCATCACTGCGGCGTTGATCGCGGGATACATCCCGAAGTCATCGCAGTTGATGATCAGCAGCCGTGCATCGGGCGAATACCCCAGCAACTCACTCGACTTGACTTCAGGCGTGAACGCTGCGGTCCTGCTGCTTTCGTCCATGCCCGCAGTCTGGGACCCAACCCGACGATGCGCACCGGGATATCACGCAGCACCGCGGCGGTGCCGTCATTTCTCGTCGACATCAACGAGCTTGACGATATCCACCGCTGCCGGAACCGGTGAACAAACGCTGCTGCTCGGCATCGACAGTGCCATGGGGGCCATCCCCGCACACAGGAAGCAGTCCGGCCCGGGCCTCCCGAGCACCAGACCGGAGGGACCATCCCCGCGCGTTCGGGGAGCAGCTACTGCTCCGGCTTGGTCAGTTCATCAGAGGGTTCGATCGCCATGCAGCGGATCGTACGGCCCAGCACTGACAACCGCCCCCGGACACTCATAGGCTCATCGGGTGATCAAGACCATGGTGTTCGACGTCGGTGAGACCCTCGTGCGCGACGATCGCTACTGGGCCCTCTGGGCCAACTGGCTCGATGTCCCCCACCACACCCTGTCCGCTCTTGTAGGCGCCGTCGTCGCCCGCGGCCTCGACAACGCTGACGCTCTCCGCCTCCTACGCCCCGGCATCGACATCAGCGCCGCGTACGCCGCCCGCGAGGCCGCAGGACGAGGCGAGCATCTCGACGAGTCGGACCTCTATCCCGATGTCCGCCCGGCGCTGGCCGGTCTGCGCGCGCTCGGCATCCGGGTCGTCGTCGCAGGCAACCAGACCGCGCGAGCCGGCGAGTTGCTGCGAGCCATGGACCTCCCCGCGGACCTGGTCGTCATGTCGGGTGAGTGGGGCGTCGCCAAACCGGCACCGGCGTTCTTCGAGAAGGTCATCGAGGTCGCCAACGCGGCACCGCACGAGACCGTCTACGTCGGCGACCACCCCGCCGATGACATCTTCCCCGCCCGCGTGGCCGGCCTCCGGACAGCGCACCTTCGCCGCGGCCCATGGGGGTACCTGTGGGCGGACGACTCGGAGGTCGTAGCGGCGGCAGATTGGCGCGTCCACTCGCTGGTGGACCTGGTTGCCGTGCTGGACGAGCGCTGACGAACCGGCCGTGGGGGCGCGGGCGTGCCGGTACGGTCAGAGGATGTCCGCCGACAGCCCGCGCGAGGTCGGCGAGCGCGTGCCCGCCCGCCGACGCACGCCACTTCTCTCAGCCCGAACTCGCCACCACCACAGCCCCTCCCTCTCGATGCTGCGCAAGATCGAACAAGGCGACCGCAGTCCCAGTGACAGCACCCTCGAGGCAATCGCACGTGCCCTCGACGTTGATGCCACGCAACTGCGCTCTGGGTACGTCGGGACCGAGCGTCGCGTGCACCGCGCCCTGCCCCAGCTGTCCGCCGTCGTCACTGGCTACGACATCCCCCAGGGGCCGCCGACCCGGCACCCTGGCGAGCTGGCAGACGCGATCCGCACGGCGGTGGACTGGCGTCTCGGCGCGCAGTACGGCCGAATCTCCGCCACGATCCCCAGCGTCCTGTACGACGCGTCTTGCCCGGATCGTGCACAGCCCGCGGACGCTGCCACTGGACGAGCGCCGCCGATATCGCCCGGTCCAGGCCGGTCTTGCGGACTGTCTCGACCAGCAGCGCGCCCCCGGCCTGAGACAAGCCATATCGTCCCAGCTCGGCGGCGCCTTCTGCATGCCTGGCCGCCTTGTGGACCGCGGTCGGCGTCACTCGATGTGCATGGGTGCCGGGGACCACGTCGGAGGCAGTTGCTCAGTCGGATCTCCGGTCACCAGAAGCGGGTAGCGGAAGAGCCACCACCGCGTTTGCCCTGCCATCTCGCTCTGGCTCATGCCGAACGGCTTGATCGGTGCCGTAGCCGTGCGGAACCGCTCGTCCAGGGCATCCAGCTCGGGCTGACGGGATCTGCGGACCCGTTCGGTAAGGATCGGCCAGGCGTCGTGGAGCCAGTCGCGATCGGCCATGTCGTTGTCGAACTCCCAAGCCCACATGGTTTCGACGCCTTCTTCGACCTCCGCAACGAACTCCGCCCACGCCTCCATACGAGCGTCGAGCGTCAAGACCTGGCAGTAGCGAGCGGACAGCAGGTGCGTGGCACGATGAACCGACGCGTAGTCCTCAGCGTCCAGCAGCGGGCTCTCCATGTTCTGCAGCCTCGCAGGAGAGCTCACCTTCGTCACCTCCTTTCCGCAGATGCATCGTTCCCGCCGGCTCGGAACACCGTGCACCTGGCAGGTGCAACACCTCGGATGAGCCCAGGGACCATCCCAGGAAACAAAGAGCCAGATCAGCAGCAACCCCGTACGCTCGCAACCGGCTCGACGACCATACTCATGAAAGCGCGAGGCTAGAGCGTGTCTCTTTGATCGGTTGGTCTGTTGATCGGACGTGTCCGTCCGGTTAGTGATCAGTGATGCGATGTGGACCGGATCGAGCCGCTGATGCCGGCCGATCCGGTCCACATCGGCGGTGGGCCGATCACCGCCGCACCCTGGAAGCCATCGCGTGGAAGTACCGAACCTGCTCGCCCTGGCGAGACCTGCCCGACGAGCTCGGCTCGTTCCGGACCGCCCACAAACGGCTGATCAGGTGGGCCGTGGACGGCACCTGGGAACGCATCCTTGCCGCAGTCCTGGCAGCGGCCGAGGGTGCTGACGACATCGGGTGGACCGTGTCGGTGGACTCCACCGTCTGCCGGGCTCACCAGCACGCCGCCGGAGCCAGGAAAAAGGGGCTCCAGGTCGGGCCGAACCCGACGACCATGCGCTTGGACGCTCCCGCGGCGGCCTGAGCACGAAGGTCCACCTTGCCAGCGACAGCCGTGCACGACCTCTGGTCCTTCGCGTCACCGCAGGCCAGGCCGGCGACGCCCCAGCCTTCGAGACCGTCATGGCCGGCATCCGTGTTCCACGAAGCGGGCCGGGAAGACCGAGGACCCGACCTGATGCCGTCCTGGCGGACCGCGCGTACTCATCCCGCGCGATCCGAAATCACCTCCGCCGACGTGGAATCCGCGCTGTCATCCCCCAGCCGTCCGACCAGATCGGCCACCGTCTGCGGCGAGGCCGCGCCGGCGGTCGCCCACCGGCTTTCGACGCCGAGGCGTATCGGCAACGCAACGCGGTCCAGCGATGCATCAACCGGCTGAAGCAGTGGCGCGGCCTGGCCATGCGAACGGACAAGCTCGCCATCGCCTACCAGGCCGCACTCCACCTCGCCTCCATCCTCATCTGGGCACGGCGGTGACGTCGAAGCGACGGCTTTTCAGTCTTAGAAGAAGAGCTCAAGGTCCTCGACGGATCCCGGCCCGGTGAGGAAGCCCTCAGCCTTCGCGATCTCGTCTTCGGGTGGCAGCTCACCCGTCAGGAGCTGCCGCATCCAGATTTCTCCTTGCTCGCCGACCGCGTAGATGCCAGACAACAGCTCGGCCATGCCAGCAGGGTTTGGCGGGACGCGTCCGGTAACGGGTTGGAGCACCCATCCGCCTGATCGGGCCGCGAGCCGCAG
Source organism: Streptomyces sp. NPDC055815 (assembly GCF_053616475.1). Lineage (NCBI taxonomy): Bacteria > Bacillati > Actinomycetota > Actinomycetes > Kitasatosporales > Streptomycetaceae > Streptomyces > Streptomyces sp. NPDC055815. Next base: position 4,851 of record NZ_JBSHDU010000001.1, read on the forward strand.
TACCCCGGCCCAGTTCGCGATCCTCCCGATGCGTACGTGCCACGAGTCCTTGGTGAACGGGGCCATCCGTCCGCCATGGAGACCTGCCCCGTATAAGGCTGTGAGCTGGGAGGTCGGTCGGCGGTACTGTCGGCTGATGGAGTCTGAGAAGTCGACCGAGTGCCCGCTTCATGGATCCGGGGTGAGCGCGCAGAGCTTGGTGGGGCGCCCGCTCGCAGGTGTCGTCGGGTCGTGGCACTGGTACGGCAGTGACGACCCCGCGGGCCCGCTCGATGTGTGGCTGATCGATGGCCGGAAGGCCGCCGTACACATCACGACCGGATCGGATTGGTGTCTGATCGTTGAAGAGTCGGAGCCGCACGCCGGTTACGGCATGGGCGACTCGGGTCTCATCACAGTGAGAGCGATGGACGACGAGCCGCCGTTCGGAGACCACATCGGGGAGAGCGTTCTCGCGGTACGGGAGGAGCACGAACCGAACACCGGGCGCATCGCAGTGGAGCTCTCATTCCCCACCGGTCGGGTCCGTTGTGATAGCTGGGCTGGGGACCTCCGCCTGAGCGCGGTGTGATGATCTCGCTACGGCTGGTGTGATCATGGCCTCGGAACCGTCATGGATCGGCCCGTTCACCAGGCTCAGCCCGAGGCTGTTCCGGAAGCTCGTGACGGTGCTGCGACGCGAAGGCAGGTTCCTCCATCCGCGGCCTGTCATGCACGTCCGGCCCACGCATCCCATGCTCACGAGTGGCAGTGGCGGGCTCACCAGCCACTACGGGGAAGGCTTACTGCCCACCGAGTCGGAGTACAGCAACCAGGTACAGACCCCCGGCCGTAGTCAGAAGCAGAAAGACTAAAACTGTATGGACGACGAGCCCTTGTCCTGGGGCAAGACCCAGATACGCCCGGGCCGCACGGCTCACACGGGGTCTGGGGCCACCTCGCGCGGCGTTCGCTTCCGCCTTCTCGATCGCGCGGCGTAGTTTCCCACGGCTTCTCTCGGTCGTGATACCGAGGCGCACACCGACTGCGTCGCGCACCAGCAGGGTCCGGTGCGCGCTGCCGTACGAGAAGGTCGTCAGCAGTCGGACGGACGTTATCCGGTCGAGGTCGACGGACCGCTCACCGGTCAATGTGCGCGCAGTCAGGTGCGACGATGAGTGCCGGAACGGGGCTCGCTCACCGGACAGTTCGGTGAGGAGGACGAAGCCGGCGATCCCCGACAGCAGGCCGAGCACAATGGGTGTGCCGTCCGGGGCTATTCCTGCGCCGGCCAGCACGTAGCCGGCGAGAGGCACCAGCAGAACCACCGCTGCCAGACCCAATCCCATGCGTGCACGCGTCACGCTGCGGGTTGTGGTTGCTTCCACTGACGCCCCCGTTTTTGTCGCGGACATCAGCATGCACGTGCAGCGGACCTCTGTGCATTGCCGACGTCTGGCAGTCTTCAGCTCGGGGATCTGCCGGAACCAGGGCCCAGTTCCAGGACGACTCCGTCTGGACGAGCACCAGGTTCGCCGCCATCACGAAATTTCCGCCACAGCCTTGAAAACGGCCAGCGATGCTCCTCACCGCAATTCCTTGACCCATGAACGGTGTGGGGAGCGAGGAGTGACTGCAGAGTAGGTGGTGGGCACTGGCATTCTGGACCCGGTGCGGTTCGCGGCGCCCGCAACCCCGGCCGCCTCCTTCTCCTTACGGGCGCCCCCGCATTCACTCGACGGCCTCGGGGAAGGGAAAACCGCCTCCATCCGGCAGTCCCTGAGGCCCACAGACCGCCGGATCCCCCCTTGCGGAAATCCGAAGCGTCCTGCCTCCGGCCTGCTTCATACTGACCCGCATGACGGGCGAGACAGCAACGCCGGCGTACGGTTGGAACGACGACCACGTAGCACGCGTTCAACAGGCCTTCGGCCTCGCTCTCCACGCCGCCACCGCCATGGAGAAGAGCATCCACAGCCTCTTCTTCCACCAGCGCCTGACCCTCGCCGCCCACCAAGGACGCGCCCTGGAGCGGGAACCCGCATGGGAGAAAGCGGTCCGAAAACCGCTCAAGGACACGATCCGCGCCGTCGCACACCGCCTTCGCGACGACTCCGACCTCGACACCGCACTCCTCGCGGCGGCCGACCGGCGCAACTACCTCGCCCACGACTTCTGGTGGGACAACACCGACCACCTCTTCGCTCGGGGCCCCCGATCACGGCTCCTCGCCCAGCTCGATAGCGACACCCACCACTTCCACGCGCTCTGCCTCCGGGTCAAGAAGATCGACGATGCCCTGCACGACCAGCTCTACGGACGCGACCCGAACCACGCCGACAACCTCCGCGACCTCATCCGCAGGGCCTCGTCCGCCGACTAACGGCCGACACCGAGCCCGTCGCCGGTCAGGGAGCGACGTATCAATGCTGCCGAGCTCCCCCCGCGGAAAGTCGCTGCGCAAGTTCGACTTCCACGCCAACCCCGACATCGACCCGGCCGTGGTCCACACCCTCGCCACGAAGCTGGTGAACGAATTGGTCGAAGCCGCCGACGAGAAGCAGTTGAACAGAACCATCGCCCGCTACGGCCGCGTCGACCTGCTCTGCATCGACGAAGTCGACTCAATGGAACGTGACCGCCACGGCGCCGAACCCCTCTCCCTGGTCCTTGCCGGACGCGAGGAGAACAACAGCGTCGCCATCGCCTCCAACGAGCCCTTCAGCCGCTGGACCAAGACCTTCGTCGGCCCCCGCCCGTGCGCGGCCATTGTCGACCGCCTCACCTTCAACGGCACCGTCATCGATGGAACCCCCTACGCGCCGGCGCGGGCCACAAGCAGCGGCTGGAAGAAGCCCGTCTCCTGTGGCATCCGCCACCGAAGGTCGACGAACCCGGCCTTGGCTGCGAGGCCGGCCAACCGGTCCCGACCGAGTGCCCAGTAGGTCGTCCGGCGGACCTGGACGCGCCAATCTCCGCCTGCCGGGGCGAGTTGGAAGTGCTCCAGGTCGTAGTGCTCGCCGTCCTCGTGCCAGTGCCAGAGCTGGAAGGTGACGGATCGCTCCCCTCCGCCGGCTTCGGCGGCGCTGTGGACCTGTGGAGGCGTCGAAGCCGGGCGATCGCGCCGCAGGTCGTCGTAGGGCCGTGTGCTGATCAGCGCCCGGCCCCCGGGGCGCAGGACTCGGCGCATCTCAACCAGTGCGGCGTTCACCTCCTGCTCCGTCAGCAGGTGGGGCAGCGAGTTGTCGGCGCAGACGACAGTGTCGAACCGGCCGTCGGCAAACGGGAGGCGCCGCATGTCGGCGGCGGCCGTGCGCAGGCTCAGGCCACGGCGAGCGGCCTCCCGGGCAGCGCGGGCGGCGGCGCGGGGACTGATGTCGGTCCCGGTGACCCGGTGCCCGTGCAGCGCCAGGCCGATGGCCTGGGTGCCGATGCCGCAGGAACAGTCGAGCACCGCCGCGAGATCCTGGCCGATCAGCGTGTCCAGGGCGTCCCCCTGGCGACGGATGCTCGCGTCCCAGTCCGAGTAGATCAGGTGGTAGTCGTCGGCCAGTTCGTCATAGAAGTGCGCCACCGATGTCTCAGACATGACCTGAGATTACCGTGCTGGATTCTTTGGAGGCGCTCGTCGCCCCGGTGACCTGCGCGAACGTCTTCGCTGACAACAAGGCAGCCTTTTTCCCCGTGAACATCTGCCCGCGGGCTGGTCACGCGGTGCTGTTGGAACTCATCGGCCGACGCTGCTGCTGAAGGTGAACGGAGCCACGCCGCCGCGTATCCGGTCTCCACCCACCGCCACGCGGCGAGGGGCGGAGGCAGACTGCCCCGACCTGGCCTCGACCACAGTTCCGGCGTTCCTCCCGCTTCGCGGGCCGAGCGCCACTTCGGCGCCTTCGCCGCTGGGATCAGTAGGCCCCGGTCCTGCGACGTACAGGCTCCGTCTTCCTTGTCCGCCGAGCCCTCGCGGGGAGCTTCATCGGCGCCGCCAAGTTCCTCGGGCTCGGCATCGTCGGGCAGGGCCTGGACAACGCCACGTCGTGGGGCCGGCGTGCGGGACGGGGGTGTCGGCGAAGCGTGAGCATGCTTCCTTGTCGTCTCGAAGGGCGGTCGTCACGAGCGCAATGGCTGCCGCTTGAGTCGTGCTGTGTTGCGGGACGCCCGCGGTGAGGGCCGTTCACGTGGGTGGATGATGTTCCGCCGAGGAGTTCGGGAGCTGTAGAGCCTGCTGGGTCCACCCCTCGCGGAGCTGCGGGCCGCCGCCGAGGCGCTTGCGCATGCGAGGTGACTGACAGGGCTCTCGGCGTACACACCAGACTGCGGCTCAAGTCGTCAGGTCGTACTCATCGATGTCCACGATTGCTCCGGTGGCAGTGAGGAAGTCCAGCACGTTTTGATCCAGAGACCAGCCGAAGAGGTTGGGCTTCTCCTCGGCGGGTGGCCGGCTGTCGTCGCCAGGATCGCCGGCCGCTCTGAAGTAGCGCACTACCTGCAGCTTTGCCGCCCTGCCCGCCTCGGGTTCGTCATCCAGTCGCCTTGCAAGACTTGCGATGCGATCGGTGTGGGGCAGGAGTCGTTCGAGTACCTGGGCGATTTGTTCATCTACTCGCAGACCCGGCTCCCGGCACACGATCCTCCACTGGTGGCACACAGTATCGCCGGCTGGGCGATGCGGCTTCCACGCACCTTCGTCTCATCAGGCTGAAGACCCAGCAGAGCCGTCATCTCCCGCGCGGTTGTGCGCTCGCTGGAGAGGGCGAAGTAGACGTACTGATCAAGAGGCATCCCGGGAGAGTAACCGTGCGCGTGTCCCCGTACCGCACTGCGCACGTTCATCTGTACGCCGGCACGAGGCGTCAACGTCGCGCCCGGCGCATGCCGAGGACCGTGGACGATTCGGCGAAACCACGATGCGGACGCGCGGCGGCCGCCAGGATGGCTTCATGCGCGAAGACGGTGTGGGACCGGACGGGTGGCCGGTGGTGGTGAGGGTTCCGGTGGAGCCGGTGGAGGCCGTGAGGGAGGCCGATGCCCGCGACGCGGCGGCACGCCACAACAGCCTGGTCGTGCGGGGCCCGCTGTTCGGGGTCGCCGCGCACAGCAAGGGCGCCGGGATGCGGTGGCGGGTGGTCGTCGCGGTCACCCACGGCTGTCCGCAGGAGGCCCGCGACGCGCTGAACTCGCTGCTGTGGTTCCGCGCCAAGGACGAGGCGAAGAGCCCGGCGGAACGGCGTGCGCTGCTGGCGGCGGTCACCCGGCTGGAGAAGGAGTACGTCGACGAGCTCACCGTGCTCGGCACCCGCTATCGCGTGGTGCGGGCCGAGGAGTACGCGGCCATGGATGCGCACGGCGACATCGAATCCCCGCGGCCCACCGACCCCGAACCCCTCCATCCTGACTGGACCCCGGGTTCCGGCGCCCGTAGTCCGCGGGTCGACGACGACCTCGTGCTTGACCCGGACGCGCCCCTCACCCCGCTCCAGGCAGCCGAACGCCTGTCCCTGCGTTCCTTGGCCTACAGCGGCACCAGGTTCCCCGATTCCGTACTGCGCGACTCCACGCGAGCGGTGGAGACGCACCCCGACGTCCTGCTCATGCCCGTGGCGTTCCTGATCGTCGAACGGTCCGGAACCGAGCCCTGGACACCAGGCAGCGCTCTGCTGGCCACCGCCCACGACGCCCGCCGAACCCTCGCCTTCGCTCTGGCATGGATGGAACCACGCCAGCGCGGCCTGATCCCCTACGACGCCGAACCAGACGTCGACGCGCACACCCTCGTCGCCGAGAACACCCACCCGGGCGTCACAGAGCTCGCCGTGCTCGCCGCGGCCGCGGAACGGCTCCGCGCCGGCCGGCTCAACCAGGTCGAGGTCCACGGCACCGTCTCCCGGATCGCCCGCGTCCGCCGTCTGCTGCGCTGGGGACCCGACGGGCCGGAAGGCCCACGCCCCTCCGACATCAACACCCACGCACCCCAGGCCCTCCACCCCCGCCTCGACGAACACGGCACCGTCCACCACGAACCACCCGCTCCCGACGAAACCGCCTCCTGACCCTGCGAGCGGGCGCCCCAGCCGCATCTGCACGGTGTGCCCACGTACCTCGGACCAGTGCGTCCCGGCACGCCGTTGGGGCTGTTGCCAGCCAGCTGACAGCTCGGTCAACGTCCTGGGGTGGACGGCCACAGCCGGCAGACCCCAGCCGTACCACGGCCCAGACGGGGTGTGACCCAGATACGGGTCAAAGGGGCAATGAGTTGATCTTGAGTCCCTGAAGGGCGTCCGGGCTCGCTCGGTGCTGTCGGCGTCCTCGGCGAGGATGCGGTAGACGGTGGCGACCGAGGGGCGTTTGCTCTGGTTCTTGCCCGAGGTGATGACGAGCTTGCGGGCGATCTCGGGGACGGGGACGCCGTTGGCCCGCAGGCTCCGGGCGTAGGCGGCCATGTCGTCGTCGACGACCTTGGGGCGTCCGCCGTGCCGGCCGCGCTCGCGGGCGGACGCCTGGCCTTCCAGGCACTTCTCCCGGATGTACTCGCGCTCGGACTCGGCCATGCCGGCGAAGAACGCGAAGAGGGCGGCGCCGTGCCCGGACGGGTCGTGGACCCCTTGGAGGGGGCCGGTGAGGAGTTCGAGCTGGATGTCGTGGTGGCGCAGGTCCTCGGCGATGGCCAGGGGCTCGGCGGCGCCGCGTCCCAGCCGCTTCACCTCGTACACCGTGAAGATCACCCGTTGGTGGGGGACGGCCTTCTTGATGGTGCGGGCGAAGTCCATCGCCTTGACGAACTCGGGCCGGACCTTGACGCGGGTGCTGATCTTCTCTGAGCAGACCGGGTCGCACCCGGCTTTCACCAGGGCGTCGAGCTGGCTCTGGAGCTCCTGCTGGGCGGTACCGCAACAGGCGTAACCCAATCTCGTGGGCTTCGTGGTGGCCTCGGGACCGCGGCGTCGATGGCCGGGCCCATCTCCCGCGCGTGGGCGGGGCAGTGGTCGGCCGGGGTGCGGACTTCGAGCTCGGCGCGGAGCTGGGGCACCAGTATGAAACGCGGGGTGTGGTACTTCGGGGCGACCTTACCGCCACGGGTGCGGCAGGTGCTTCCGGCGGGCACCTCACAGGTCGGACAGTCGAACTGTTCGACAGCGGCGGCCGGTTCGGCGATCTCTGGCATGTCGCGGAACCTATGGCGAACTACTCATTTCTGAGAAGGCAGTTGGGTGTGGATACAGGCATGGCAGGATCGCGGCCATGTCCCTCAGCGTTCCCCGCCTCCGGATCGGCTCGACCGAGATCATCGCGCTCGCCGACGGTGAGGGCCCGTTCTTCTCCCCGCGTGCCGAGGCCTTCCCCGAGGCCACGGCCGCTCAGTGGGCCGAGGCTGACCGATACGACCCGGGCGCGGTCGACGCGGAGGGCCGCTGGCGGCTCCAGTTCCGCGCGTACGCGATCCGCGGCGACAAGGGCCTCACCGTCGTGGACGCCGGGATCGGTCCGGCGGACAGCCCGGCCGGCTCGTGGGCGCCCGTGCCCGGTGCGCTCCCCGAGTCGCTCGCCGCCGCGGGCATCGACCCGGTCGAAGTCGACACCGTGGTGCTCACTCATCTGCACACCGACCACGTCGGGTGGGCGGTCGTCACCGAGGCGGCCGCCCCATCAGCGGGCGGCGCTTTGGACGGCAACGCTTCGACCGGCAGTGCGACCGGTGGCCGCCGCCCCTATTTCCCGAACGCCGAATACCTGCTCCAGCGGGCCGAGTTCGACGCCCTCGACGCGCTCAACCCGCAGCTTCGCGAGACCCTCACCGACCCGCTCGCGACGGCCGGTCGGCTCCGGCTCCTCGACGGGGACACTCCGCTGCGCGCCGGGCACGCGGTCGCGACGCCCGGGCACACGCCCGGGCACCAGAGCGTGCTGGTCGCCGACGGGCGCGAGCTGGCGCTCATCACCGGCGACCTCCTGGTGCACGCGCTCCAGCTGCTCAACCTCGAGCTCGCCTACTCGCACGAGAACGACCCTGAGGCAGCCAGGCACTCAAGGAAGCGCATGCTCAGCCGCGAAACCGGCACCACGCTGCACCTGGCGACGCCGCATCTGACGGAGCCGTTCATCTCGGCGTGATCGCGGCCGTTCGGCGCGGGTCAAGCCGCGAGGACATACAGACTCTCCACTTTCTCGGCGGTCTCGTTGTCGACGGGACCGAAGGCCGTGAGGCGGCAGCCACATCCGGTCCAGCGCAGCACGCGGACCTCCCGATTGCGGGAGTTCTTGACGTTCTTGATCTTGTCGGCGAACGTTTGCGCCGATCGCAGATCTCGCCGAACGCCTGGAGGAGGCCGGGCAGGACTCGAAGCTCAGCTTCGAGGTTCAGCCCAACGGCCGGTTGCAGCTGATCGTCGACCGGTTCGGCGCACTCGGCGAGAGCGAGTCCCTGAAGTGGCTGCGCAAGGCAACCTCGAAGCTGCTCCCGAAGATCGACCTGCCGGATCAGATGTTCGAGGCCGACTCCTGGACCGGATTCCTGGACGCCTTGGCGCATCCGCGCGACCTCGGTGCACTGCACGGCGCAGGCGTGCTCACCGCCGCGGAGTTGACTGCCTAGAAGCAGGAACTCCTCGCGCGCATCCGACCGGATCGAGCGGCTACTCCGACGGCAGTCACATCACCCCCGAGGCTGTCCCTCCAGGGGAACTACACCCAAGGCGGTTCGGCGGGCAATGAGTAGTGCACGCTGGTGAGCTGTTCCGAGAGCACCCACAACTGGCGGGCCGTAGCAGAGTCCTGGATGGCACGTTCCCGGCTGCGGAGGGCGGGCTCGCCACGGAGCTGGCACGGCCCATCGGGCACGACGTAGCTTCCCCCCAGGCAGATTGGGGACGGTTGAGGCGTACAGGGAGGTCTTGGCACCGTCTGGTGTGGGGCGGAAGGCGATGCGCAAGAGCAGGCGCGTGAGGATCCCGTATACGCGGCCCCGCGTGTTGTTGGCGCCGCCAGTGAGCACGTTGGAACGTGTGAGTCCGGGGGCGACAGCCATGCTGCGCAGCCTCAGCCCAGCGGCATCGGCCCTTCGCTGCAGTTCCATGGCGAAGGAGAGATTGGCCCGCTTGGACTGTGTACGTAGGCGAACGCCGCTCTGTACCGGTGCTCAGCATTGAGGTTGGCCATGTCGAATCGGGCGAATCGCTGCCCCTCGCTGCTGACAGTGACCACGCGCGGGTCGGGTGCGGCTAGCAGGTGAGGCATGAGGAGGCCGGTGAGCGCGAACGTGCCGAGGTGGTTGACGCCGAACTGGGACTCGAAGCCGTCGGCGGTCGGGGAGAACGGCACCATGGCGATGCCGGCGTTGTTGACCAGGAGATCGAGCCGGCTCCAGCCCTCGGCGAAACCGCGGACGGACTTCAAGTCGGCGAGGTCGAGCAGGCGCAGTTCGACGCGGGCGTCGGGGACTTCGGTCCGCAGCCGCTCCACGGCGTCCTGCCCGCGCCCGCGGTTCCGGCATGCCAGGACGACATGGGCGCCGCGGCGGGCGAGTTCGCGAGCGGTGACGTACCCGATGCCGCTGTTGGCGCCGGTGACCACGGCCAGTCGCGCCGATTGGTCGAGGATGGAGTCCGGCGTCCAGCGGTCGCGCAGTAAGGCTCGGGCGGCAGCCCGGGAGTCACGAGTCATCGGAACCTCAATCTGTGGGCCAGGGGTTCCTGCGGGCGCGCGAGAGCGCAGCCGCATTGCAACCCAAAGTTGCAATAACCTGATCCTGTCGCACGTTCCGCCATAAAGCGACCAGGAGTTGCAATGGAGTCTGTCGGGTCGCCCTCAAGGCGTGCCCCCGTTGTCGGGCGAGGCAACAAGATGCGCGCCGCCGTGCTGGAGGCGACCATCACCGAGCTCACGCAGACCGGGTATGCAGCGCTGACCGTCGAAGGCATCGCCCAACGGGCCGGTGTACACAAGACGACGATCTACCGGAACTGGAAAGACTCTGACGGCCTTGTCGCCGACGCGCTGGCCAGCCACTTCGCCGCAGACGTCCTGATCCCCGACACCGGGGCGGTGGAAAATGACCTGCGTGCGCTGGCCCGCTCCCTCGTTGCCACCATGACCACGCAAGCAGGCCGGGCCTTGCTGACCACCGTCCCCTCGGACGCCGTGCGCCTCCCGCAGCTCGCCGAAGTCAAATACGCTGACGACCCCTTCCGGCGGGCGGAACCCGTTGTCACCCGAGCCATAGAGCGCGGCGAACTACCTGCGGACACCGACCCGGCCGAACTCCTCAAGGCCCTCGCCGCGCCGATCTACGTCCGGCTCGTGTTCACCGGCGAGCCGGTCGACGAGGCGACCGCAGACCGCGCAGTGCACGTTGCACTGGCTGCCGCGCACGCCCACGCGCTGCCGGCGGTTTGACCGTGGGCCTGGGCACGCGGCATCGGCCCGTCAACGCTTCACCGACCGGCCGAGACGCGCCCCCAGTGCGGCCCGTTGCGCCAGGCTCATGCCGCCTCGCCATAGCGCTCGGGGACCGGCGGCCCCTCCTGAAGCTGGGTGAAGTCGACGTCCAGTTTCGGGTCGTACGCCTCGGGCTGGATGCCGAGCTCGTACGCGGAGTACTCGCCGAACCGGTTGATGTGCTCGGTCAGGTACGGCGAGATGTGCGCCAGGTCCTCCGGATCGATCTCCCATCCCTCCTCCAGGAGCTGCCGCACGATCTCCGCGAGGTCCAGGGCGTTGTGGAAGATCACGGCGTTCGTGAGCAGGGCGTTGAATTTCATCGCCTTCTCCTGCTCGACGGGGTCGTTGTCGGCGATGACGCCGCAGTCGCCGAAACCGAGCCACTGGGAGAAGCCGTTGAACGCCTCGACCTTGTTGGTCGCTGCGGTCACCCGTCGCCGCAGCGGGGCGTCGGAGAGGTAATGCAGCAGCTGCACGGTGCGGATCACGCGGCCGACCTCGCGGAACGCCGCGTAGGTGGCGTTCCTCTTCGATCCTGAGCGCAGGCGCTTGAGCAACGTCGAGGAGGAGATGGCGCCCTCGCGGACGGAGACGGCCACCCGCATCAGGTGCCGGAACTGGGACTCGATCAGGTCGAAGTCGATCGTGTTCTTGGCCGACTCTCCGAACAGCGCGTCAGCGTGCACGTACTCGGTCTGTCTGCTTCGACGGCCGGTAGAAGGTCATGCCCTTCCAGTTCCTGATCCTGGGCATCAGGTCGAAGCCCAGCAGGTGGGCGAGCGCGAACACCGGCTGGAACTGGCCTTGGGTATCCGCATGCACACGCGCCCGCCCGGCTTGCGGCCCGACCAGCTCCATCAGAGCCCCGGCCGCCTACACCCGGCCCTCCCCTCTGCCGGTCTCGGTGACCGGAACGACGAACAACCGCAGCACCCGCACCGACTGTTCCTCCGGCACACCGGTGACAGCGTCCGCGAGACGCGCCGGAACCGTCACCGCCCAGGAACCCTCCCCCACCGCTTGGCCCGAACCGCAGCAACCTGCACGACCAGACAGGCCGACGGCCCCACCAGCGCATCCGCACATCCGGCCCCAGCCACCACAGCCAGGCCACTTCCGCGGGCGCACCGGTGTCCGTACCGGCCCCGGGGTGGTCTCCGCGAACCCGGCCGGCCCGCCGTCGCTCCCGCCGTCGGCGGGCAGCTGAACAGCGGGAGGCGCCACGGCGGCCGGCCTCACCGCGAAGATGGGCTACCTCAACCTGCTGGACCTGACACTCTCCGAAGAGCTGGCGATCCGCGAGGACCGCCGTTTCCACCAGGGGCCACGGCTTTCGAAGCTGCCGCACCACAAGACGTCGGACGAGTACGTTTTCTCGTTCCAGCACGACCTCGATCCCCGGAAGATCAAGGGCATGGCCATGGCCACCCGCTTTTGTCCAGAACAAGGCCAACGCCGCCCTACTCGACCCGCCGGGAGTGGGCAAGACACATATCGCCGTCGGACTGGCGCTCGCGGCCTGTCGGGCCGGCTACTCTATCTGCTTCACGACCCTCGATGACAGGGTCCGCCAGCTCAATGCCGCCGACGACATCGGCCGCCTGGCCCGTAAGATGCAGACTTACCTGAGGCCCAACGTCCGTGTTCTGGATGAGGCGGGCCATCAGCCCCTCGGACGGGCCGAGGCCAACCTCGTCTTCCAGCTCATCTCGAAACGCTACGAGAAGGGCTCGATCATCCTGACGTCGAACAAGACCTTCACCGAATCGGGGACGGTTCTTCGGCGACGACGTCCTGGCCGGCGCGATTCTCGACAGGCTCCTGCACCACTGCCACATCGTCCCGATCAACGGCAACAGCTACCGCCTCAAGAACCCCATCACCGTGAGGCCTGAGCTCAACGGGATCAGGCCTCACGGGGATGTACGTTTCCGACGGAAACTGGCGGACCGCTACCGACGAGCCTTCTTCCAGGTCACCGACTGACGTACTCGAAAACCCCTCCGTCCGGGTGCCTCAAGATTGCCCGACGTCCGTTCGGCGTGACCGCAGGAGCGGCGATCACCTCAGCGCCCGCCGCCTCGCAGGCCGCGACCGCGGAGTCCAAGTCCGGGACAGACAAGGTGGCTGCCACCCCGGCAAACCGCTCCGCGACGTCCCCAGGCCCCGTGAACAGGAGAAAGGGGCCCGTGCTGGCCAGTTTCAGCCCCGCGAACTCAAAACGGACCGCCGGCTCGCCCGTCAGTCCCTCATAGAAGAGCGCTGCCGATTCGAGGTCGTCCACACGCCGCCGTAAAACCACTGAATCAATCGCCATGATCACATCATCGCAGCAGAGCGGCGCCCATCCGAGCGATCGGCATAAATCTCCTTGCTGATCAAGTAGCCAGCCGCAGAACTCTGCGAACGACCCCGTACTCAGCTCTGCAGATGAACTCGTACGCCGACACCTGTCAGGCGGGGGTCACGACGGAGTCCTAGCAGGGCGGGCGGAGGCATCCAGGGCTCCTTGAAGAAGTCGGCAACCGCTGATGCCTCGCTCTTTCGACACCCCACTCACCGCCGGGCTGACCACCAGGAGCCCAGGCCGTCACGAAGCCATATTTCGCCTGGTGAGTTCGGTGGTGAGTCGCCTGTGACATGCCTGGTAAACCCGGTGGTAAGTCAGCCCCGCAAGCCGGCCTTCCACTCACCACGACACGCCACAACGACCCCGGCGGACCGGCAAACACTCCCCTGCGAGACACCACCCCCGGCCCACGCAGGCCCGCCACCACACTCCTCCCCAGCCCCGACAGGCCGACCCACCGAGGAGGCGAACGCCTCGCAGCAGCCCGCGGGCAGGGGGCGAGTCCCTCACCCCCTGCTGAAGCCGTCCTATCTCACATCCGCGTGGCAAGGCCGGGACGGGCGGACCCCGCACCCGGCCCGACCACGTGGTCGCGGACAAGGGCTACTCGGCTCGCACGTTCCGGGCCTGCTTCCGACGGCGCGGCGTCAAGGCGACGATCCCCGAACGCGTCGGCCGGCCAGAGGGACGCAGACGGCGTCGTGGACAGCCCTGCGGGTTCGACGCGGACGCCTACCGGCGCCGTAACGTCGTCGAACGCTGCTTCCACTGCCTCAAGCAATGGCGCGGCATCGCCGCCCGCTACGCCAAACGTCCCGACCGCTACCTCGCCGCAGTCACCCTCGCCGGCGCCCTCATCTGGCTCGACACATGATCGACAAGACGCCCTCTGGCGGCCGGCGTCTCTCCCGGCCCTCCGCCCCGGTCGTATCGGCAGGTCAGTCGACTGGTTGAGGAGCTCGTGCGCTGGTCCGCCCCCAGGCCTAGGGTTCCGGTGTGTAGACCAGATCGCGGCTGACACGCTCGTGGAGTGACTATGGAGGACTCGGAAGGGCCCGGAGAGCAGAGCGGAGGCGGGACGGCGGGTGAGCGGTTCAGCGCGTTCACCAAGCGGAACATGCTGCTGGTCGCCGTGTTCTTCCTGTCCAATCTCCTGACCGCGGTCAGCACTCTCGTCACGGCTGTCACCGTCCTGAGAGAGTCTCGAACCGACTGGCATGCCGCGGAGTACCGCAAGCTCAGCCAGCTCCGAGCGGGCTACACGCTGGAGAAGTTCCAGAAAGAGCTGGGTCCGCCCGTCTTCCGGACCTCTCTCGAGAGCGGTGGCCCGTTCGTGAGGAACGTCTATCGACCCAGGGAGCAGTACTGGGTCGAGGTGATCTCCGACAAGAACAACACTGCCATGACGTACGCAGTGACGACCTGCGATCCCGCCTTTCGCCCCGAGTTCTTCTACGGAGGCCACGCCCGAAAAGGCAGGGTGGTCCTGAACGAGAACACATTGTCGGACGTGCTTCCTGCGGAGGAGCAGCGCGAGGAATCGCTCAAGGTCTTCTTCGGCTACACGGCGGGCAGTCCCGGTGTGGTGTTCCAGGTGTACGACCGGGGTGCTTCGAGCGCCTACCGTCAGTTCGCCTGGGGTCTCAACGAAGTTTGCCCGACATGGCACTCGAAGACCCCAGGGTACGACCCGCAAGCTTCATGGGCCGGTTGGTACGAGAAGCACCAGGGGCTGAAAAAGCCGCCGCCGGGGCATTTCTTCCTTGCCGAGGAGCTGAACGAGGGAGCGAGGCGCATCATGGCCGAGTCCGTCGTCAACACCTACGCCGAGTGTGCGGTCGGTGAAATCCTCCTCACCTACTATCCGACTCAGATCGGCGTGGATCGGCTCGTCGTTCAGTAGGCTCCCTCATCCGGCTCAGCCAGGGCGGAAGGCGACGCGGGCCTCGCCACATGTGAATCCATTGCCGCGGTGCGCCGCGCCATAGGGATTGCGTGAAGCCCTATTCCGCCTCTAGGCAGTGTCCGGCGGATCATGTGACCGCTGGATTGTCGGCTCGTTTTCTTCGGCATGGGGCCGCGGTGATCTGACGAATTCGGAGTGGGTCCGACTGGTGCCGCCCAGGCCGACGCCCGACCTCGCCGGCCGGATCGACTGGAGCATGTTCAGCCTCGACTCGACGTCATGCCGGGCCCATCAGCACGCGGCCGGGGCCCGCGAGGAGAAGCTCACATCCGACAAAAGGACAACGCCTCGGCATCACCGCTCCGGCGAAGGACTCGGGCAGTCCCGGGGCGGCCTGACCTGCACGATCCAAGTTGCCGGTGAAGGCGGCTGCCGCCTCATGGCGTTCCTGGTCACGCCCGGGCAGTGGGGCGACGCACCGCAGATGATCGCGGTTCTCGAACGCATGCGCGTTCCCGACCCGCAGGGCGAACCGCCTCGCACGCGGCCGGGCCACGTCGGCGGCGACAAGGCATTCAGCTCATGCCGCAACCGCCGCTACCTGCGAAGACGCCAGATCAAGCACACCGTCCCCGAACCGAAGGACCAGCGGGCCAACCGCAAACGACGCGGCAGCAAGGGCGGCCCATCGGCTTCGACAGCAAGATCTACAAACGCCGCAACGAGGTCGAGCGCACCATCACTCGGCTCAAGAACTCCCGGGCCGTCGCCACCCGCTACGACGAGCGGGCGTACGTCTTCCACGGCACCGTCACCACCGCGGCAATCCGCCTATGGCTCCGCCTGTGATCTACGAGGCACCCCTGTGGTTCTAGAGTCTCCCTGTGGACGTCAACAGCTGGTTCGAGGTCGAGGACCCGGAGGAGTACGGCGAGGAGCCCTGGGACTTCGACGAGGCCGAACTCGCCTTCCTGGCAGCCCTGCGAGCCCGGGCCGCTGATTGGCAGGTGCCGTGGGCTCCCAGCCAGGTCGGACGGCCCGAGGACGAGTCGTCGTTCCTCGTCCATATCAGCCTTGTCGATGAGGCGCGCCGACTCGTGCTCGCCGAGTGGGCCGTGCACTTTTACGGCACACACGTGCTGGCCGGGAAAGTCTGCGACCAGCTCTTCAACCTTCACGATTCGCCCGAGCATGGCTTCTTCCGGGCCTCCGGCACGGTCGAGGAGCTCGCGGAGCGGTGCGCCGGCTGGTTCGAGAGCCTGTTGAGCCGCCCTGTCGTCCGCGTCGAATGGCCATTCAAGGATGGGAAGCACGCGACCCACTGGGAGTTCGCCGACACAGGCGAGATCCTGGCGACGCGCGGCTCCATCCCCGCCGACGGCTCGTCCCCGGCCCACCGCCTCCCGGTCCGTCCCTGATCCGCCGGACACTGCCTAGGCGATTCGCCCTCCCGCGCGCTGAGCTACCGCCCTCCTGGGGCTGTGTCGTGAGTCGTAGTTCTGGGCGGTCCGAGGGGCCGGCCGCTGCGGCGCGTATCTGGGGCGCGACGCAGCTGCGCTCTCGGAGTGGACTTTGATCGGGACGGACGCTGACGATCGAGGTAGGTGTGCTGAGTATGTTCGAGCGGCAGAAGGTCCTCCGGCCGGTGCTGCAGCCGCTGCCAGGAGCGCCAGGATGAGGGGGCGGTCGGGGCCGAACCAGGTCTCGGGAGCTGGTACTCATCGAGGGGATATCGGCTCGACACTCCTCAGGGTTCTGATCACCTCGGCCTGCTATGCCCGCGCGGCGGGGAGCACCTTCGTGCGCATCATCCGGGCGAGCCCTGGGTCCTGTTGGTCGCCCCGCACGCCTCAGGCCGGGCGCATCGCCGCCCGGTAGCGGGACGGGGCGATCCCGAACCGTTCCGTGAACGCCTGCCGCAGCGCCTCGGCGCTGCCGAAGCCGCAGCGCGCCGCCACGCCGGCCATCGGCAGAGTTGTCGAGGCAAGCATGTGCGCAGCGGCCTCGGTGCGGGCCTGCCGGACGTAGCGGCCCGGCGACCGGCCCAGCTGCTCCGTGAAGAGGCGGGTGAGATGGCGGGGCGTCACCCCGGCCCGCGAGGCCAGCGCCGTCGTGCTCAGGTCGTCCTCCGGGTGGGCCGCGATGTGCTCGACCAGCGCGCGGACCCCGTCGTCAGGGGCCGACGGGGTTGCGGTGAACAGGCTCATCTGTGCCTGGTTCCCGGGCCGTTGCAGATACACCACGAGGTCTCGGGCTACCTGGCGGGCCAGTTCGGGGCCGTGGTCCTCCTCGACGAACGCGAGGGTGAGGTCCAGCGCGCTCGTCACCCCGGCCGCCGTGTAGACGTGACCGTCGCGGACGTAGATCGGGGCCGGGTCCACTCTCACCTTGGGGTGCCGCTCGGCGAGCTGACGGGCGAAGCGCCAGTGGGTGGTCGCACGACGGCCGTCCAGGATCCCGGCGGCTGCCAGTACCCCCGCACCCGTGCACACCGACGCCACCCGCCGGCTCTCCCGCGCCAGCCGGCGCACGTGCCCGACGAGCCGCATGTCCGACGCTGCCCGCTCGTACCCCGTACCGCCGGAGACGATCAGCGTGTCGAGGGGGCCGTTCAGTCGTTCCAGCGACCGTTCACTGCCCCGGACGAGCCCCGAGCCGCAGACGAGGGGACCGCCGCCCGGACCGGCGAGGAGCACGCGGTACGGGACCTCGGGCGCACCGATCCCGTTGGCCATGGCCAGGGTTGTGGTCACGCACGCGATGTCCAGCAACTCGGCGGCCTCGTAGCCGACCACCACCATGAGCCTCTCCGCCATGCGCCGACCCTATGCCGGAAGGACGGGTACCCCAAGGGAAAGGACATGGTGGCCGGACACCGCTTCCCGCCGACCCGGACGCCCCCGGACCGTGGTTCTCGCCCACATTCCTCCGTACGCCCGCACGCGGGAGGCACCCGGATGCACACGATCGCGCACCGCTGGCCCACCTTGTTCGCCCTGGCCCTGGCGGCGCTGACCTTCCTCGACGGCCGCCCCGCGCCGGAGTTCCTCGCGGGAGTGCTGGCCGCGATGCCGCTGTTCTACCTGCTCTTCGGCGTGCTTCGGGGCGAACTGCGCCGCCCTGGCATCCTCGCTGGACAGCTCGCCGGCCTCGTCGGCTTCGCCGCCGTCGCCCTGTCGGCCGTTCTCCTGAACGGCACCCTCGCCCTGCTCGTCCTCGCGGCCGGCTGGCTGGGCCACGCCGTCTGGGACGCCGTCCATTACGCAAGAGCCCAGGTGGCGCCCCGGCAATGGTCCGAATGGTGCGGTGTCTTCGACGCCTGCGGTGCTCTGGCCCTGCTGCTCGCCGCCGCTGCGGTCACCGGTTAGCGGAAGCGCTGCGCAACCGTGGCCCCGCGCCAAGCACCGAGGTGTTTCCGTATCTCAGCGACGTCGCTTGCCGGTCGAACCAAGCGTTCTCGCCGCTGCGCAACAGACTCTCGGCTCCGCTGCAGCCCGGTCGTGAGGGGTCTGTTGGCGTTGCGGGCCGGATCGCGACCGACTGGTCGCCCAGCGCGCCGCTCTCACCGCAGCCGACCGAATGGGGGTCATCCTGGATCCGTACGGGATGAAGGGGTGCGCCCCGCAGCTCGGCGCCGAGCGTGCAAGTGGGGTCAGGTGAATGGGTCTTCGATGGCAAGGCGCCGTACCGTAGACAGCGTCGAGCGGAGGCTGTCCAGGTCGGTCGAGCCCAGGGCGAGGCGAATCGCCTGCGGCGGGTGGGCCGAGGTGGTGAACGGCTCCGCCGTGGAGACCGAGATGCGGTGACGCGCGAGGGTGGCCGTCAGGCGGTCGGCGCGTGCGTCGTCGGGCAGCGGCACCCAGGTGAAGTAGGACGAGGGATGGCCGACCAGCGGTAGCCCTGCCAGTTCTTGCACGGCGATGGCCTGGCGGGCCCTCGCGTCGTCTCGCTTCTGCGCCTCCAACTGGTCCACCGTGCCGTCATCGAGCCAGTGGCAGGCGATCGCGGTGGTCAGGGCCGGGGTGTTCCATGTGGTCGCTCGGATCGCGCGTTCGAGTTGCGGCACCGTGGTCGTCGGGGCGAGGACGAACCCGACCCGCAGGCCCGTGGCGACGCTCTTGGACAGCCCTGAGACGTAGACGGTGATGTCCGGTGCGGTCGCCACCAGCGGCGGTGGGGGGTTCTCGACCAGGTAGGCGTACGAGGCGTCTTCGATGATGAGCACGCCGTGCCGGCGGGCGATCCCGATCAGGCGGACGCGGTCGGTTTCCGTCATGACCCAGCCCAGGGGGTTGTGCAGGGTCGGCATGGTGTAGATCGCGCGCACCGGTCGGGTGGCGCACAGCTTCTCCAGGGCGTCGAGGTTCGGCCCGTCGGCGGTGGTGGGGATGGGTTCCAGGTCGAGGCGGAATGCCTGTGCAAGCACCTTGAATCCGGGATAGGTGAGTGCGTCGACCGCGACGACGTCGCCTGCGTTGAGCGTGGCCATGACCGTGATGGCCAGGCCCTGCTGCGCGCCGTTGACCACAAGGACTCGGTCCGGGTCAGCCGTGATTCCCCGGCGCCGCAGGTGCCGTGCGATCGAGGCCCTGTCCTGGGGTCGGCCCGAGTGCGGCTGGTAGTGCAGCAACGAGTCGAGATCACCGGAGACGGCGACTTCTCGTAGGGCCTGGCGCAGGAGGCCGGACTGGCCGGGCAGCGACGGATAGTTGAAGTTGAGGTCGACTGCGTCCGTGGCGACGAGCTGGCGGTCGATGCCCTGGCCGGGTGGCACCGCGAGGTCGCGCACGAACGTGCCGCGGCCCTGCTCCCGGCTGACCAGGCCCATGGCCTCCAGTTCGGCGTACACCCGCGTCGCGGTCACCACCGCGACGCCCTCACGGGCTGCCAGCGCGCGGTGGGTCGGCAACCTCGCGCCCGCCGCGAGTCGCCCCGTCCTGATGTCGGAGGCGAATGCGTCGACCAGAGCCTTGTAGCGTGGGACTGCCATGGACCGAAGTGTACCCATGACAATTCTTTGACTGTCCTGCTCGCGGGTCCGTACCGTCGCGGTCATTCCACGCCCGCCTGGAAGGACAGCCGCCATGCACATCGCCATCCTCACCTTCGAGGGGTACAACGAGCTCGACTCCCTGATCGCGCTCGGAGTGCTCAACCGCATCAAGGCGGACGACTGGCGCGTCACGATCGCCACCCCCAGCCCCAAGGTGACGTCCATGAACGGGGTGGTCATCGAGCAGATGTCGACCTTGGAGGAGGCGTGCACCGCTGACGCCGTCATCATCGGCAGCGGCATCGCCACCCGTGAGGTCGTCGAGGATCCGGCGATCATGAATGTCCTGCGGGGCCTGGACCCCTCGCGCCAACTCATCGCGGCACAGTGCTCCGGCGCGCTCGTACTGGCCAGGCTCGGGCTGCTCAACGACATCCCCGCCTGCACCGACCTGATCACCAAGCCCTGGGTCGTCGCCGCCGGCATCGAAGTGCTCAACCAGCCCTTCTACGCCAAGGGCAACATCGCCACCGCCGGCGGCTGCCTGGCTTCGCACTACCTCGCCGCCTGGATCATCACCCGGCTGAAGAGCAAGGAAGCCGCCGAGGACGCACTGCACTATGTCGCCCCGGTCGGCGAGAAGAACGAGTACATCGAGCGCGCCTGGCGCAACATCACCCCCTACCTTCCCGCCCCCACTCCGGCGCTCGCCTGACGCTTCACCGCGAGCCTCCAGCCCCTCGGCGGCCCACTGACAGGTGGCCGCCGGGGCGGGCTACATCTACTCACGCAGGTCGGGGTCGGCCTTCTGACGGTTCGAAGCGCGCGGGTTTTCCGGACTCCTGAGCGTTGGCAGGCCGGATCCTGTACGTCAGCCCTTGGCCGTGGTGGTCCTGCGGGTGGGTTCGTCGTGATGTACGGGCCTGGGCTTCCCGAGCGTTCGCCGTGCGGCATCCGAGTCGCTATCTCGTAGGCCAGTGTGGGTTCGGCGTGCCGTCATCGCTCATGTGCGCCCGCCGCCAGATCCCGTTCCAGTTGAACGGGGTATCCGGTACGAACCGGTGCCGGCGGCCGCACGGACATGGCGCCAGCGCCCACGCGCACCCACGGCAGAGCTCGACCCGGCCATGCCCGGTCGAGTTCAGCACTCGCGGTCCCTCGTCCCCACAAGCCGGGCAGCCGGGCAGATCGGCGCCGTCCAGAAGCGCGTTCTGTCGCCGGACGTACTCGGGCAGTCGCAGCGACGGGTGGCGAAACGGGGCTTCATACCATGCACGTTCCGGGCTCTCCCACCAGCTCCGCAGCCACCACGGCCGAGGGTTCGGTACGGCCCGCCGCCCGGCCTGCTTCTCCGCGCGACGCTGCACGGCGTACTCCCCTGCCCGCGCGAGCCACAGCACCCGCGCCTCGTGCAGTTCCTCCACCGCCCGCGCCAGCGCGTCCGGGTCCGCCTCCAGCCGTCGGGGGATCGCGGCGCTGAGCGTGAGATGGTGGTACGTCGCCCGCAGGCCGTACGGAGCGAAAACGGTGAGGCAGGTGCGCAGCGCGCTGTGCCGCCGGTGGACGGGGAGCCGAGCGTCGTGCACACGCGCCCGGTGGGTCAGGAAGCTGGTCATGCTGTGGGCTCCAGGTCCAGTGCCCGGGCCAAGGCGGCCGTGACGGCGGCGGCGTGTGTCGGGAGTTGTTCTTCGGCCCAGGCGCCGGCAAGGCTGTGGAAGTCCCGCAAGTCCGCCTCGGCACCGGTGACGAGCGCGCGTACCTGGTCCACCGGCAATGCGATCACCGGGCTTCCGTCCTTCGCGTCGGCGTCGGCGTCGAGAGTCAGCCGGACGTTGTCGCCGACACGCTCGGCCGCCGAGGACGGGTCGTGGCCGAAGGAGGAGAAGCCGGTGCCGTCCAGCACCTCCCGCCAGTCCCGCCACGTCTCCAGGCCGTTGCAGCAGCCCGGCTCGACGAAGACGGTGCCGGTAGCTGTGTCAGTCACCCGGAACCCGCCGGCGGCGAAGAGGTCGGGCATGGTGAGCAGCCCGTGCAGGAAAGCGCCGAGCGGGTCGGTCGGGCACGGCCCGTGTTCCTCCTCCGGCTCGAAGTCGTTGCAGTCGGCGATCCGCTTCACCGCCGTGCCGACCTCCGCGGGAGTCAGCTTCCCGTCCAGTACGAGGTAGCCGTACGACTCGTACTCGCGAACCGGCCAGAGCGCGAAGTCGTCTGCGGCGAAGATCTCCAAAACGGGTTGCATCACGATCACACCGGGATGATGCCGGACCCGCTGCGCCACCGCCACGGGCTTTCGCTGCGAACGCTTCGTTGAGGATCCGGTCCTGGCGCAGGCGGTTGAGGGTCTGTCGTGATCGTGACCAGCAGGTGGGGGTTGGCGCTGGTGGGCCAACGTTGGTGACGGCAGGTGAGCCGATCGGTGTCCAGGCCGCCGGCGGCGGCAGCGCCGGGACGGGAACACCCCTGTGGGACAACACGACGGGCCGAGGGGATGACGCGGATCCCGTCGATCCCTATACTCGTAGACGAGTACTCGGATACGACTATGGAGCTGTGGTGAAGCGGCGCAAGGTTTCCAATCTGCTCGGGCTGGCGGTGCTGTCGTCGCTACTGGAGCGGCCGATGCACCCCTACGAGGTGGCCTCGGTGCTGCGGGCCCGGGGGAAGGAGGCCGACATGGAGATCAAGATCGGCTCTCTCTACACGGTGGTGGGGAACCTCTCCCGGCACGGCTTCATCGAGGTCGCGGAATCCGGCCGGGAGGGCGCCCTGCCCGAGCGGACGGTCTACCGGATCACCGACGCGGGCCGCGCGGAGCTGCTGGACTGGGTGC
Source organism: Streptomyces sp. NPDC055815 (assembly GCF_053616475.1). Lineage (NCBI taxonomy): Bacteria > Bacillati > Actinomycetota > Actinomycetes > Kitasatosporales > Streptomycetaceae > Streptomyces > Streptomyces sp. NPDC055815. The sequence continues at coordinate 27,343 of NZ_JBSHDU010000001.1, forward strand.
GGGAGCTGATCTCCACCCCGCAGGCGGAGCCACGCCGGTTCAAGGCGGGCCTGTCGGTGTTCGCGGTCGTGGGCCCCGACCAGGCCGCAGCCCTGCTGCGGGAGCGCCTCGCGGCTCTGGAGGAGGGCACCGAGGCGCTGCGCGCGGCCGCGGCCGAGCACGCCGCTTTCGTGCCGCGGCTGTTCCTGGTCGAGGACGAGTACGAGATCGCCATGCGCGAGGCGGAGCAGGCGTGGGTTCGCGCGCTGCTCGAGGAGTTGACGTCCGGATCGTTCCCGGGCCTGGCCGAGTGGCGGGCCTGGGAGACGACCGGTCGGGCCCCGGCCGCGATGCCGGGGCCGGAGGACCGGGGGGCGCCCTCGGCGAGCTGATCAAGGGGGCCCGGCGTGGTGTTGCAGCACCGACGCCGGGCCCGTCGTATCCCGAACCAGTCACCTGGACAGGAGAATCCGGCCACGAGATGGCAACGGCAACGATAGCCGGACTCTCCACCCGGGCGGTACACCGCGCCCCGGTGCGCACGCGCGCCCCGGAGGCATCATCCGTTGGGAGAGATGACAGACATGAGCAAGACGAGCAAGGTACGAACCGCGCTTGTCGTCGGCGGCGGGATCGCCGGGCCGGTGACGGCCATGGCGCTGCGCAAGGCCGGCATCGAGGCGACCGTGTACGAGGCCTACCCGAGCCCCACCGAGGGCGTCGGCGGCACCCTGACGCTGGCACCCAATGGCCAGGCAGCACTCGAACTCCTCGGCCTGGGACGGGAGGTCGCGGAGATCGGCCTGCCGATCGTGGGTACGGCACTGTCGTTCGCCAGCAAGAAGATCACCATCCCGCAGCTCGACGGTGTCGCCCCGCCGCTGCAGATCCACCGCAACGACCTGCACCGGGTGCTGCACCAGGCCGCTACCGCGCAGGGCATCCGCATCGAACACCGCAAGCGCCTGACCGGCGCCGAGCAGGACGGGACCGGGGTCACCGCGCACTTCGCAGACGGCGGCAGCGCCCGGGCGGACCTGCTCATCGGCGCAGACGGAGTCCACTCCACGGTGCGGGCGCTGATCGACCCCGGCGCACCCGGCCCGCAGTACACCGGCGTCCTCGGCTTCGAGGCGGCGGTGGACCACCCCGTCCCCGGGCCGGCCGGCGTCACGCACTTCGCGTTCGGCCGGCGGGCCTATTACCTCTACTGGCGCGAGGCCGACGGCCGCACCCGGATCGGCTTCAACCTCCCGCACGACACCCCGATGCGCCTGAGCGAGGCCCGTACCGTCCCCGCGGCACAGTGGCTGCGGGTGCTGCGCGACACATACGGTCAGGACGCCCCCGGGGGCGCTCTGGTCCGTGCGGTCGACCCGGAGCAACTCCAGGTCAACGGCTCGGTGTGGATCATGCCGAGCGTGCCGCGCTGGCACAGCGGCCGGATGGTGCTGGTCGGCGACGCCGTGCACGCCCCGTCCAACAGCTCCGGCCAGGGTGCTTCGCTGGCAGCCGAGAGCGCCGTCGAGCTGGCCCGGGCGCTGCGCGACCTGCCGGTCGAGCAGGCGTTGCGCGCCTACGAGCGGGCCCGCCGCCCCCGGGTGGAGCAGATCGCCGCGCAGGCCAGGAGGGTCAACCGGGTCAAGGCCCCCGGGCCCGTCGCGGCCGCGGTCATGCCGGTACTGATGCGGGTGCTGGTGAAGGTCGCCATGAACCCCGAGCGCAACTTCGGCCCGACCTGGCGCCACCGCATCGACTGGGACCAGCCGGTCGGCCCGGCCGCCGGCCACTGAACCCGTCCGGCGTGCGGGATCCCCGACCACCCCTCCCGCACGCCGACCGCCCGCGGCCCGGGCGAAGCGGGGAACGGATGCAGGTGCCGTCGGCCACCCAGTGCCCGTGAGGGCCATCCCCGCGCGAGCGGGGAGCAGAGCGACCAGGCCCCGTCGGGCGCTTCATCGTCCATGTCGGTGATTCCGGAGATCCGCTCAGAACATGGTGTTTTCATTCTTGGAGGTGGGTGGGATGGCCTGGAGGACGTCCCAGTGTTCGACGATCTTGCCGTCGGCGTCGAAGCGGAAGATGTCGATGCCCGCATAGTCCTCGTCGCCTGGCCAGGTCTGGTGGCAGTGCAGGATGACGTGGTCGCCGTCGGCGAAGTCTCGCTTGTACTCGACGTGCTTGCCGGGGTACTCGGCCGCCATGCGCTCGAAGTAGTCGATGAACGCCTGCTTGCCGTCACCGACGTGCGGGTTGTGCTGGATGTAGGTGTCGCCGGCGTACTGGTCGATCGCCTCGGCGGGCCGACACTGGTTGAACATCAGGTCGTAGAACGCCTTGGCTGTGGCCTTGTTCTTCTCCGGGTCGCTCATGACGCCACCGTAGGCGCGGGAGCTGGATACAGCGCGATCAGTACGTCGAGCAGGTGGCAGGCGGAGTGGCGGAACGGGCACGACGCGGTCCGCGACGTCGGCGAGGGTGTGGGCTGGGTGAGGTCGACGCGTACGAGACGTGCGGCAGCGAAGAGGGGAGGACGAGGTGTCTGGATCCGGGGCCGAATTCCCGGGCCAAGAGGCGGGTGCCGTCGCGCCAACTCCTCGATGCAGCCCTCCCCCCTGTACGCCTCCCTTCACCCCGCGACCACCTCAGCCTCAGGCAGCGACACGCCCACGTACCCCTGCTGCGCCCGCGGGCGCGGGAATCAGGAGATACGAGTCGTACGCGTCGGCGCGGGCCGGCCAGTGCTTGGGCGACCGTGACAGCACCGGACACAGACGCGGGAGGCGTCGCCACCGGGCGGCGCCGTTCTGCCAAGGCAGACCGACGCGAGAGCGCCGGACCGGCCGGCACGACCAGCCTCCCGCTCTAACGCCACCGGCCTGCGGCGAGTACGACAACGATCAACAGCACCAGGACCGCGACGAGCACCCCTTCCACTCCGGTGCGTGCATACAGAAGCCCGCCGGACAGGGCACCTGCGGCGAGCAACGCCACCGACACCCCACGCCGCACAGTCGCCGGCCCCGGGCGGTCCGCCGCCAGCCCCGTCAAGGTCCGGGTCATGACAGTGGTCGTCAGATCAGGCACGCCCAAACGGTGCACCACAGCATTCTGCAGGCCCATGCCGGAGGCCAGAGGGACCAGCACCGCGTAGCGCCCCCAACCCGCCACCTCTGCGGCAAGGGCGATCGCGACCAAGAACGTCTGCACCGCCATCAGTGGCACGAATAGCCTTCCCGCCTCCGCCTCCCGACGCCACGCACCGCCCGCCAGTACCCCGGACACGAATGCCGTCAACGCCACGGCCGCAGCCAGGGCCGACAGCTGGGCGACACCGGACAGCGCGAACCCGAGAAAGACCACGTTGCCGGTCATGTTGGCCACGAAGACCCGGCCGACCCCGAGGAAACTCGCCGCGTCGACCAAGCCACTGACGAACGTCAACACGAGAAGCAGTGGAGCGAACCTCGCATGGCGGTGGCCCTCGGGAAACATCCACCGCCCTGCCGCCCCTCCCCTCCCGCCCCCGACCGTCCTCCTCACCCACTTCACCACCACAGTGGACCAGAACCCACGACAGCCCGCGAACGAACCACAGCCAACGAGAGCACGCCCCCACACGCCTCATCGCGCCCTCCCCTCGGCACCCCCAAGGTCGGACCACAACACGGCCGTCACCGGCCCGCCACCACACCGACCTGAGGGCGCACCCATCGCGTCATCTGGCGGAACAAGCACACCGCCGACAAGCGCTTCAAAGCCCTGGTGAGCAGGGCCGACGCCGCCTGACCCGCCACGGCAGCAGACTGCGTCACCAACGGTGCAGGAAGCTCCGGACGTCGTCGTAACCGTCGACGGCCCGGCCGTCCACGTCCGCCGGGTCGGTTTCGGCCCGCGTCGAAAGCGACTGCGCCAGCGCGAGGGCTTCATCGCTGAGGCGCCCGAAGCGCCGGGCGGTGTGCCCCAGGCACAGGCCGGCGAGCCCGAGCAACGGACTGCCCGACACAGCCCGCGTCCCCACCTGCACGCACCAGTGCTCGACGAACTCTGCGTCGTCGTCGTTCAGCGCGGCCCCGACCAGCACATCCGCCGCCTCGCCTTCCGCCGAACGGTCACACAGAGCACGCTCCAGCGTCTCGACCACCACATCGTGAGGCAGCGCGGGAGGGTTCTCGAAGCTCAGATGGGAATGCACCCCGCGAGACTAAGCGGAACCCGTCCGGCAGGACGGGGCGAGCGTTGCCTGATGCGGCACTGGGGTCGTCGTGAAAGTGCTGGTCACAGGCATCGAAACGCAGATGCTGGCCAGCATCGACGTGTGGCAGGGTGCTCACATGTCCAACGGCGTCTCCTATCCCGTCTTCCGCACGTCCGACCCGGCAGCGGCCCTCGCCACGGGGCGCCGGCTCCTCGCGCTGGGCGATCGGGACTACGCCCAGGTATCGGTGGACGTGGAGCTCTGCACGGTCGCGGAGGTGTGGGAATTGCGTCGGGTGCTGCCGGATGCCTGGTTCCGCACGGAGAACGAAGAGTTCTGGGCGAGGGAGTTCAGTGACGGGCAGGCGGGCTTTCGGTGCGACTGGCACGCGGCCGAGCTTTCCGAGGATGCGGATGGCCTCGTTCCCCTGCTCCCGCTCTGGGCGTCGATGCTGGACCAGCCGGTCGGCAGCGTCGAGGACGCCTTCACCGCGTTGGTTGGCGCGAGATACGGCTCGATCCGCTGGGACCAGGTGATCTGGCCCGCGGTGCCAGAGCGCGGGTACGACGGGCGGGTCGAACACGACGGGGTCACCCTCGTCTTCAACTGCGACGACGCGGGAACCACCCGACACATCGGGACCCACACCGTGTGCGTCGACGTCCGCGAGACCGGGGACTCACAGAGCTACGCCGCCTGGCTGGCCGAGCAGATCGGCCAAGCGGTCATCGGCCCGCCGTACGATTAGGACCCGTGTGAGAGTGATGGTTACGGCCATCCCGCACTCCACAGCGTGCCGCTGCTTGTAGTCGTCCTTGTCGAACTTCGGCGGCCGACCTCCGCGCGATCGGCGACCCAGGCGGTTGCGGACCCTGTCCGCCGGGACCGGGATGGTGGCCTTGATCCCGCGTATACGCAGGTAGGAACGGTTACTGCGGGAGTCGTACGCCATTCCGGCGGCGTGCTGGTAGGCCCGGCAGACGGTCGAGTCAAGCCGCGGCCGTCACAGACGGTATGGGGCTCTGCGCGGGCACCGCACCGCATCGCGCACACGGTCAAGGCGGGCTCGGACGCCGCGGATCGGTTCGCCTTCACGGCAGTTGTGCCAGAACTCGGCGTTCGGGTTCTGGCGCGACTTCAATGCAGTCCCTGCTCGCTGTAGCTGTTGTGCCCCCCCCTCGCTCGCTGATCCCTTTCGTCTCCGCGTGGGCGCCCCGAGCAGCCGTCACGCGGTGCGCGGCCGGGGGCCCAGGGCTGCGCGGAGTGCCGGGATCAGTGCGCGGCGGGTCTCGGAGGGGGTGAGGGTGGCGGGGGTGGGGAGGGGGTTGAGGTAGCGGGTGTAGATGAGGCCGCCGAGGATGGTCACCACGGCCGTGGCGCGGGCGGTCGCATCCCGGCCGCCGAGAAATTCAACAAGCCGGGCCAGCAACTCGTGTTCCAGGTATTCGCGGATGACCTCCGCGGCCTCGTCGCCCTGCTCGGTGAGCCGACGGAAGTCGGCGTCCTCCCACAGATCCGTCACCGCGTCGATCAGACGGCCCGGGAGTGTGGCCGGGTCGCCGCCCAGGACGTCGTCCACCGCGAGCGCGTTGGCGCACTGGAACTGCATCACGTCCGCGAACAGGCCCTTCTTCGAGCCGAAGTGGTACGAGATCAGCGCAGCGTCCACTCCGGCGTGCCCGGCCACCGCGCGCAAGGTGGTGCGCCGGTAGCCGCGTTCCAGGAACAGAGCGCGGGCCGCCGAGACGATCGACTCGCGGGTCGGCGGGTTGCCTCGCGGGCGGCCTCGGGTCCGGGCGGGGGCAGGGGCGGCGTTATTCATCAGCGTTGAGCCTGCGTTTCGTGATCGGCACAGTCAAGGGCGTTCCGACCATCACACGAAGGGATGCCCGGCATCATGCGTATCGCAGTCTTCGGCGCCAACGGACCGACCGGCCGCCACCTCACCGACCAAGCCCTCGCCGCCGGCCATGAGGTCGTGGCAGTGACCCGCCGGCCCGGCTCCCTCTCCGCGCGGCCCGGTCTCACGGTGGCCGTCGCCGACGCCACCGACCCGGCGGCTGTCCACGCCGCGCTCGGCGGGACCGACGCCGTCCTGTCCGCGCTGGGTGCGCGCTTCAGCAAGGACACCATCACCACGTACTCGGCGAGCGCCACCGCCATCACCGAGGGCATGGCCCGCCACGGCATCAAGCCGCTGCTCGTGGTCAGCTCCAGCATCGCCGATCCGAACTGGCGCCCCACCGGCGCGCACTTCTTCAACCACGTGCTCGACCCGCTGGTCAACCGACGTCTGGGCCGCACCCTCCACGAGGACATGCGTCGCATGGAGGCCGAGATCCGCGCCACGGACCTCGACTGGACCCTCGTACGGCCCTCGGGCCTCTTCGAGCACCCCGTCGTCACCGACTACCGCACTGCCGAGACGAGCGCCGACGGCGTCTTCACCGCTCGCGTCGACCTCGCCGCGAGCATGCTGCGCGAGCTGGAGGAGCGGCGGTACGTCCGAACGGCCATGGGCGTCATCACCACGGCAGTGAAGCCCAACATCGCCAAGCTGATCTGGAACGAGGGCGTGAAGAAGAAGTGAGCCGGGCGACCGTCGAACTCCCGGGTGGCATGCAGGGGTTCCTCACCCGCCCCCACACGGCGACGCTGACCACCCTGCGCCCCGACGGCACCCCGCACGTCGCCCCCGTCCGCTTCACCTTCGACGCGGCCACCGGTCTGGCCCGCGTGACCACCCGGGCGGGAGCCCGCAAGGCCCGCAACGTGGCAGCAGCCGGCCCGGTGGCCCGTGTCGCGCTCTGCCAGGTGGACGGCGTGCGCTGGGCCACTCTCGAAGGCCGGGCCACCGTCACCGACGACCCCGTACACCTGGCCGAGGCGATCCGCCGATACACCGCCCGCTATCGAGCCTCCCCGCCCGCCCCACCGGACCTGGTCGTCATCGAGATCGCCGTCGACCGCGTCCTGAGCCTCAACCTCTGACTCGCGCGCGACGAGTCCCCGATACGCGTTCCCCGTTGAATTTTCCCCATCACCGAAAGAGAAGTGACACCGCCATGCCCACCCTCCCCGTCCTCGACTCGACCCTCCACTACCGCGAGTCCGGCGACCCCGACGGCCTGCCGTTCGTCTTCCTCCACGGCAACCCCACCTCCTCCCACCTGTGGCGCAACGTCCTGCCCGGCGTGGCCGCGCCCGGTCGCCGCCTTCTCGCCCCCGACCTCATCGGCATGGGCGACTCCGGGAAACCCGACCTCGCCTACTCCTTCGACGACCACGCCCGCTACCTCGACGCCTGGTTCGACGCCCTCGGGCTCGACGAGGCCGTCCTCGTCGGCCACGACTGGGGCGGCGCCCTCGCGTTCGACCGCGCCGCCCGCCTCCCGGGCCGCGTCCGTGGCCTCGCCTTCACCGAGACGATCATCAAGCCTCTCGTCGGCGACGAATTCCCGCCCGCCGGGCGGGAGTTGTTCACCCTCCTGCGCACCCCCGGGGTCGGCGAGGAGATGGTCCTGGAGAAGTCGCTGTTCATCGAGGGGCTCCCCGGCACGCTCGCCACCCCGCTCGACCCCGTCGACCTGGAGGTCTACCGCCGCCCGTTCCCGAGCCCACAGAGCCGTCGTCCGATACTGGCGTGGACGCGCATGATGCCGCTGGACGACGAGCCCGCCGATGTCGTGGCCCGCGTCGAGCGCTACGACGCCTGGCTCGCCGCCAGCCCCGAAACGCCCAAGCTGCTCGCCGCGTTCGAGCCGGGACCGGGCGCGATGACCGACCAGGGGACGGTGGCCTGGTGCGAGGAGAACATCGCCGGCCTGGAGATCTCCCGCCATGGGGTCGCCGGCCACCACTCCCCCGAGGACCGCCCCGAGGAACTCGCCGCGGCGATCAGCGACTGGGCCGACCGCCACGGGCTGACGCGCCGGTAGGCCTCCTCGCCGAGCGCCGAGCGCCGATCGCCGATCGCCGATCGCGAGGCCGGCTTGGCGCCTTGTCGGGGAGAGATCGCGGTCGGATGCCTCCGGCACGATGTGATGGGTGACTGAGGGCGAGGCCGGCCCGGGTCAGCCCAGCGGCTCGGCCGTGAGCGCCGTGCCTGTACGGGTACGCAGGTGTACCGCCGTACGGCCCGTGCGGCGGGTCGCCACCAGCCCCGCACCGCGCAGCGCGCCGAGGTGCTGGGAGACGGCACTGGCGGTCACACCCAGGCGGGTGGCGAGATCGGGGGTGCTCAGCGGTTCGCCGAGCTCGGCGAGCAGTGCGGCGCGCGTTCGGCCGAGGACGGCGGTGAGGCCGGCGGACGTCGCGCGGGGCTTCTCCCAGAGCAGCCCCACACCGGACGCCGGGTAGCGGATGGAGGCGGCAGTGCGCGGGGAGTAGTCGACGATCACGTCCGGCCAGCCGAAGACGGACGGGATCAGCATCAGCCCGTGTCCCTCCGCCTCGACCGTCCACACCACATCCGGACGGCGGCGCCCGTGCACCACCAACTCGCCCTCCCGCCACACCACATCGCCGTGCAACTGAGCGAAGAGCCCCTCCACCCCGCCGTCCACCAGCGCCAGCGCGCGTCGGCCCAGGTCCGCCTCCAGCACGGCCCGCATCCGCCCCCAGTGCGGCGCCACCAGCCGGGCGTGGCAGCGCGTCAGCGCGTCGGCGACCCGTTCCAGCAGCACCGCCGGCCCCGGCAGCTTCCCGGCCCGGGCGGAGCCGAACGCGGCGACGCACTCCTCCGCGACGTACGCCGGGTCCATCGCCCGCAAACCCGCCAACTCGGCCTCGAACGCCGGCAGGCGCTCCTGCGGCACCGGGAACAGGAACGACGGCAGACAGCCTTCGAGCAGCGTCCGCAGCAACGGCAACTCCGGCTCCTGCGCGAGCACCGGCTGCACCTCGCGCACCCACGGCCGGTGCACCTCGTGCCCACCGACACCGAGCGCCGCCCGCACCCCCAACACCGTCTCGGCCAGCGGCGACAGAGCGAGCCGCACCCGCGCCACCTCGGCCGCCGAGAGCCGGATCTCCACCGCCATGCCCACCCCTACCCTCTGATCGTTTAGCCGTGGCTGAACGATAGCCGGGTCTGACCAGTACCCCGCAGGCTGTCCGCCATGGAATTTCTCACCTCGTACGACGGCACCACACTCGCCTTCCGCTCACTCGGCGACGGCCCGCCGCTGCTCTGCCTCCCCGGCGGCCCCGGCCGCGCCGCCGAATACCTCGGCGACCTCGGCGGACTGTCCGCCCACCGCACCCTGATCCTGCCCGACACACGCGGCACCGGCGCCTCGGCGATGCCCGCCGACCTGGCCACCTGCCGAGTCGACCGCCTGGTCGCCGACGTCGAGGCACTGCGCCACCACCTCGGTCTGGACCGCGTGGACCTGCTCGGCCACTCCGCGGGCGGCAGCCTGGCCATGCTCTACGCCGCCGCCCACCCCGACCGGCTCACCAGCCTCACCCTGGTCACCCCGTCGTTCGCCGCCGTCGGACTGCCCTCCGACACCGGCGAGCAGGAGGTGATCGCCGCCCGCGCGGCCGAGCCCTGGCACGCAGAGGCCGCGGCGGCGCACCGGCACATGAAGACCGCGAAGACGTTCGCAGAGGCCGCGCCGTACCGATTCGCCTTCGAGCCGCTGATGTACGGCCGCTGGGACCAGGCCGCCCGCGCCCACGCGGCCGCCGACTCCGCCCAGCGTGCGCTCCCCGTCAGCGAGCACTTCTACAAGGACTACACGCCCGACACCGAGGAACTCCGGCGCCGCCTGGGTGCCCTGTCCTGCCCGGTACTGCTCCTCGCGGGCGAGAGGGACCTGTGGCCCACCGCCAGGTCCGCCGCCGATGCCGCGTCACTCTTCCCCCACGTGACACTCACCGTCCAGCCGGGCGCCGGTCACTACCCGTGGCTGGACGACGCGCGGGCCTTCACTGCGGCGGTAGAGGGCTTCGTCTCCAGGGTCAGCTGACAGCACGTACCGAGCAGCGTGCTGCCACCCGCCACCGCCGTCGACCGGCAGGCCGGCGGCTCGTCCAGCCGTCGGCGGGATCAAAGGTGACTCCCCCGCGCGGGGGAGCGTGATCGTTCGTGCGAACGAGGCTCCTTCGTCGAGGTTCGGCAACGGTGGGGTCGTGACGATCAAGCATTCCTTGGGCGATGCAGTGCATCCGGCCCTGAGTTGGCCACTCCGCCTCCGACTGGGCACGTGGCCCGGGTTCGCCGTTGCGGCATGGGGGTTCCTCTTCGCGGTCCCCAGTTTCGTCTGGGCGTTGGGCGGCACCTTCGGTGTGCAGGCGACGGTGGCTCCGTCACTGGTGAAGCTTGCCCATGACCGGGTGACGTGGTTCCTGGCCGTGCTGTGGGTGACCGGTTTCCTGAAGCTCGCCGGAGCGGTGATCGGTATCGGTCTGACGCGCCGTCGCGGCAAGTGGACGAGCCGACTCCTGGTGTTCTGCGGCGGCGGCGCGACCGTGCTGCTCGTCTGGCACGGATGCCAGTTCGTGGTCCACGGAGTGCTGGTCGAGGCTGGGGCGCGCGCGGTCGCGCCTGATCTCGTCCTGCTGACCCGCTGGTACCTCTACCTGTGGGGGCCCTGGTTCATCGCTGGTGGCCTGGCCTTTGCCGCGGCCACCACGCGCTATGTCCGCCAACACGACGGCCGGCGTGAGGTGCGTCTGTACGGTTCTGTCGGGGCGCTGGGCGCGTTGCTCCTGTCTTTGGCCTCGGTCGTTACCGGGATTGGTTGACGGTTACAACGGAGCTGGACAACCTCGCCGTCGCCGGAAGTGCCAGAGGGCCGCACGGAAATCCGCTCCACCCAAGCGGACGAGGAGATCAAATCTTGAGCCACCGTTCGCAAGGGACCTCTTCGCTTACCCGCTCAGTTCGGTCAACGGCGCACCCGATAGCGCAGGTGAAGCACCCGGTTGCCCCGAATCACCACGTCAGGATCCTCCAACAGGTGCTGCGCGTGGACCGACCCGAAGTAGCGCTTGCCGGACCCGAACACGACGGGTACGACGTCCATGCGCACCTCGTCAACCAGGCCCGCGGCAAGCATCTGGCCGCCGACGTCGCCGGCGGCGACCTCGACCACGCGGTCACCCGCGAGCTCCTGCGCCTTGGCCATGGCTGCCTCGACGCCGTCGACGAAAGGAAACGGCGCCTCGGGGTCCCAACCCTCGGGCATCGGCCGGTGCGACACGACGACCACGTGGTCGATCCCGCCCGGAGGCTTCCCGTCCCAGCCGTCCGTCAGGTCGAAGACGTGGCGGCCGGCGATCGTGACGCCGATCTGGTCCCAGTACGGCCGGGTGTAGTCATAGGACGTCTGCGACACCTTCAGCACGCCGCTCTCGTCCAACGGGACGTCACCGTTCGTCAACCACTCGAACAGCGGTCCGGGCTGGTCATTCTCGTCCGCGACGAAGCCGTCCACCGACACCGAGCTGTACATGACCACCTTGCCCATAGGGCTCTCCTCTGCTTTGACGTGCCCCAAATCAGCGTGTCGTGAACTGTCGCCCTTGTGGGAACCCCCGACCGACCCAGCCCGGTGAGCCGGCCAGGCGCCCAGGCACCGAGGCGCCGGGCGCCATCTCCACTGCGAACCGCGGGTCTTCTCCGGTGTCAGCGCCCTGTCTCCGCGGTGCTCACCGTAGCCAGGCGCCGGTTGTACTGGATCACTTCGTACTTCTGGTCACCGGTGACCACAACCTCGCGGCGCGTGGGTGTGGCGGGGAAGAAGTCGTCGGCTCCCACCGGGGTGCGAGCGGCCACGTACGCCTGCCCTTGGGGGAAGGAGTACACGCCGAACTTCGTCTGTGCCGATGCGGGCAGTCCCTGGGGGTACTCGTCGGCGCGAGGGTAGGCCGTGGTGTAGAGGGAGACCGACTTCACCCCGCTCGCGGGACGAACGATCCGCGCGTTCGGGGCGAGGCGCGTGTTCACGCCGGCCGGGTTGTGGATCCATCCCTTCCGCCCACCGAACCAGATGGCGGTCCAGTCGCCTCGTACATCGGCGACCACGAATTCCTGCCCCCACACCACGGTGGATCCCCAGTCGTCGATGTGGTCGGTTCCCGCCGACCCGTCCGGACGCAGGGCGAGGTCGGAGACGAGCGGGGCGTCGCCGCGGGGCTCCGTGCGGACGTAGAGGAGGTTCGAAGGCTGTGTCTGGGTCCGGCACGTCGAGGCGCACACCGTCACCTTCTGCGCGTTCTTGCCGTACGTCGGGGCGATCGTGACCGCCTGTCCGATGGCGATTCTTCCGCTCGCCTGCCCTCCCCCGGCCTCGAGCGCCAGGCGGTGATCGGCGTCCAGGAGAGCCATGAACTTCTCCCAGTCCCAGTAGGGGCCCGGGTCCCAGTGTGCGTCCGGCGCGCGGGACGGCCTCGGTGGGAGGACGTTGTCGTGCCCGATGATGTGCTTCCGGTCCAGTGGGACGTCGAAGCGCCGTGCCAGGTAGGCCACGAGCGCGGCAGTCGCCTTGTACTGGGCGGGAGTGAACCAGGTGGGTCCCTGGGCGGCGTATCCCTCCAGTTCGATACCGATGCCGTGCAGGTTGACCCAGTAGTTGCCGGCGTGGAATGCGATGTCCTTGGTGGCGACCATCTGCGTCGCCTCGCTGCCGTCGGCCTTCATCACGTAGTGCGCGGAGACCCCGCTGGCGGGGTCCTGGAACCAGCTGACTCCCCCGTCATAGGACCCTTCGAGGTCATGGATGACGATGAAGTCGACGTCCATGCCGTTCGAGTTCCGCGCGGACACCTGGTAGTTCGAAGAGGCAGCGGGAACGAACCGGCAGTCCAGCTCGCTGGGGCACTCCGGCACTGCCGCCGCGGCCTGCGTCCGCAGGCCCAGCGACGCGAGCTGTGACCTCGCCGGACGCACCGACGGCGTCTTCGGCAACGACACCCTCTGGCCGTCCTTGCGCACCTTCTGCCTGCCGCTGCGGATCGCTTCGAACACCCCGTCGGCGAACCGTCCGGCCGCGGCGGTGTCGGGGGCCTGGCTGTAGTGCGCCACTGCCCCGTACCAGCTTCCCGGGTCGAGCGGCATCTCCCGGCTGATCCGCCGTTGGTACGAGGCGAGCAGTGCGGCGCCGCCGCGAAGGTTCTGCAGTTCGTCCCGCTGGAGAGCCTGGGGCGCGACGCCGATCATCGCGGCGGCAGCCTGCAATGTGTGCTCGGACGGGTCGTCGGTGCCCGTGGCGTCCACCGGCCCTTCGCCGGGGCGATGCGCGTACGTTCCCCCGGACGTCGTGTCCGTCAGGTGCATCGGACCGTAGCCACCCTTGGTGCTGGGGCGGCCGTCGTTGGCCTCCCACCACGAGGACTCGTAGCTGACTCCGAGAAGCACTTCCTTCGGCACACCGAATTCCGCTGCCGCTTGCTCGGCCGCCCGCTCGAAGCCGCCGGGTGTCGCGTCGGCGGGCCGCGCATTCCCAGCGGTGGCACATCCCCAGATGAGGGCCACCGCCAGTCCCGCAGCGCCGAAACCCCGGTGACGCCTGTGTCTTCTGGTCACACCCTGTCCATTTCGCTATGGCGGTCGTCGTTCGGTCAACGCCGATGGCGCGGCCGCCACCATCCTTTGGACGGAAGCCTCACGGTCCCACCGACACGCCCAACACGCCCACGCCCGTCACCACAGCAGAGCAGTGACCACGCATGCGGCGACCACGGTGCCGCCGACGATCAGCACGGCGAACCTCTTGGTGGCCTGGAGCTCGAGGATCGGCCCGAGACGGTGGATGATCCGCCCACGGTGATCACCGCGATGCCGAACCCGGCCAGAGCTGCCGCGTCGGCGGTGACGGAGCAGGCCCCAGAGTCCAGCACCACCCGGAGCCGCGCGGATGTCAGCCCCGCACAGCCCTGACCTGTGACAACAACATGCGTGGCAGCTCCCACTACGATTCCAGTGCTTGAATGGAACGTCGTCTTTGACCGAGCGAGGAGAAGCGCTGTGCCCCTGGTGTCCGTCGTCATGCCTGTGTACAACTCGGAGGCGACGCTCGGCGCAGCGGTTCGGTCGGTACTGTCGCAGACCCACACCGACCTGGAGCTGCTGGTGACCGACGACAGGTCTTCCGACGGCTCCATGGACCTGCTGACGGAGTTCGCCCGTCAGGACGAGCGCGTCAAGCCGGTATCAGCACCGGAACAGGGTGGTGCCGGGCGCGCCCGCAACCTCGCGATCGAGCGGGCCCGGGGGGATTACGTCGCCTTTCTCGACAGCGACGACCTGTGGCTTCCGGAGAAGACCGCGCGGCAGCTCGAGTTCGCCGCTGAGGCTGATGCGCCCTTGACCTTCACCTCCTATTACAAGATGGACGCCGACTACGACGGCGAGAGCACCGACTTCGTCCCCAACGGACGGGTGATCCGCGCGCGGGAGCACGTGGACTACCGGGCGATGCTGGTGCGGGACTACATCGGCGCTCTGACCGCCATGTACGACCGGAGAGTCCTCGGCACGCGGCTGATGCCGGAGATGCGAAAGCGGCAGGACTACGCCCTATGGCTGTCGATCATGCGGGACGGTGCTGACGCCCGGGGCCTCGCCGAGCCGCTCGCCGTGTACAGGGCACACCAGGCGGGATCACTTTCTTCCAACAAGATGTCGCTGATCCCCTACAACTGGGAGCTGTACCGCGAGCACGAGGGCCTGTCCGTCCCCCGTGCAACGCGGGCGCTGGCCGGCGCTGTGTGGCAGTCGCTGCGCAACTCGCGGATCTAGAGGGTGTCGCGGAAGGCTCAGTACTGGGCCTTCTGCCTGTATGAGTGGGGCGTTGCGGGCTGAGCCGGTGTGGGTGGAAACCCTCGTTGCCTCTGTCGTCGACGATCCGCACCCTCACAACAGCGACCGCCCCCGCTATGCGGGGCGGAGAACGGGATCGATCTTCGCCAGGCTGCCATGCAGCCGACGGGCCCCCCGGGCAACACGATCGTCGGCGTCGGCCGACAGCTCCTCGCAGAGCCGTAGCGCCTCGTCCAGGTCGTCCGAGAAGACGCTGAAAACGTCGACGATTGCGGTATGGATCCAGTCGGCATGGTTGTCCTTGGCGACTGCCAGTGCGGACGCGACGATCGCCAGTCCGGCCTTGTCCTTTCGCCGAAGCAAGCCCTCCGCAGTCCGCCGGGTGACGAAGGTGTCACCAGAATCGAGCACAAGCCCCAGCAGCGGCTCTACGGCCTCCGGCATCTCGGCGAACCCTGCCAGGCTGTGACCGGCATCCGCCCGGTCGCGCCAGTCATCGCTTCGCCCGAGTTCGCCAAGCGTCACGACGACCGCACGCCGCAGGTCACTGTCCACGGATCCGCCCGCCCCTCCCACGATTCCGGTCAAAATATCACCGAGGCGCCATATCGGATGATCGCATGGACAGGTCCTCACAGCACCGTCCGCTGCTGGCGCTCGAGCTGGCTGTGACCCAGCACGGGAAACCGCCCCAAAGCAGTCCCCTATCGCCGCGTGCTCACGTCGTGTGCGGGTCGCCTGGCCAGCTGCAGACACCGCCAGCACTCGGGCGCTCGTGCGTCGGATCCTCGTTCGCGTGGCCACAGGGGCGCTCCGCCTCAGGATCTGGAATGTGCGGATGAGCCTGCGGCGACCCCTGCACGCCGTGTCGCAGGCGAGGGTGCGGCACAAGTGGTGCCCCCGTCCCACTTGTCCTCTCCCCCCACACGTCGCCACGCGGCCTCCCTATTTTCTGCCGTGCCTCGGCGCTCGCTGCCTTGATCGTCACCTGGCTGCCCCCCGTACACACCCTCTCTCTTTGACATGCTGGAGCGGTGAATCCAGAAGATCTGCCTCTTCGTCCCCTGCTCGTGGTCGACGGGGCCAACGTCGTGGGATCCGTCCCGGACGGTTGGTGGCGTGACCGACGAGGAGCCGCCGAGCGGCTGCGTGACCGGCTCGCTGCGACCGGCGGGCCTGCCGACGGGCCGTTTCCCGGCCCGTACGAGATCGTCCTGGTCGTCGAGGGCGGCGCCCGAGGCGTCGCCTCGGTACCCGGTGTGCGAGTCGAGGAGGCTTCCGGCAGCGGCGACGACCTGATCGCCGAGCTCGCCCGCGGCGCGAACGGTCGGCCGTGCCTCGTCGTCACGGCGGACCGGGAGCTGCGTGGACGAGTGGAGCGGGAAGGCGCCAGCTGTGCGGGCCCCCGAAGCGTGCTCCAACCGCCCTCGTAGGGCTCCGGGATCCGTACCCGGACGGTTCGATCCGCCAGCGCCTTCAGGCGCGACCCGTCAGGTCCAGCGGATCAGCCCGACCGAGCACCTCCGCGAGCGGAGTGCCGGTACGAGCGGCGATGGTGCGGCGGGCACGCAACTGCGCACGGGTACGTGGGCGGAACTTGGGCTCTCGCCGACAACCACAGGTCTCGAAGCCTTCGTAACGCAACCCGGCGTTGAGGACCGCCGCGACGACCGACCATGCCTTTCGGTTGCTCCGGCGGGGTGCGGCGAAGTCGTGGCCGGCGCACAGCAACGGCCCGTTGCAGCGCGGGCACGTGTGACCGGCGTCGCGCGGGTGCCGCTTGAAGCTGATCCGGCACGATACGCACGCGTAGTGCGGCTTGTGGTGGACGAAGGCGTAGGTGCACACGCATGGACCGTATCGGCGGCCTTCGCTCGTGGCCAGGGGGCGGGTCGCGGGCGTGGGAGGGGCGTTTCGTGGTCTGATGCAGGCAGTTCGTGTCCGGTCGTATCCTCACCCGGATGGCCTGATGAGCACTCCGTACCCTGCGGTTCCGTCGCCGCCGCCTCCCCCGTCGGACCCCTGGGAGGCCGAGCCCGAGCCCCGGCACGCCGGTTGGCTGGAGCTCTTCTTCGACCTGGTGTTCGTCGCGTTCGTCGCCCAGCTCTCGCACGGCCTCCACGGCGACCCCGGCTGGCGCGAGTTCGGCGTGTTCCTCGGGCTGTACTTTCCGCCGTGGTGGATGTGGGCCAACCTCACCGTCTCCGCCAACCTCTTCCAGGACGACAGCGCCCGACGCCGCCTCGCCATGCTGGCCGCCATGCTCTGCCTCGCCCTGATGGCCGCGGCGGTCCCGGAGGCCGACGGGGACCGGGGCCCCGCCTACGCACTCGGTTACGCCGGGACCCGTCTGGTCCTGCTGGCCCTGTGGTGGCCCGCCACCCGGTTCCCCGCGCCCGGCAGGATCCCACGCTGGCGGCCGCTGACGTACTGCCTGCTGTCGGCTCTGCTCTGGGCGGGCTCCGCGGCCGTTCCCGCGCCTTGGCGGTACGTGGCCTGGGCCGGCCTGCTCCTTGCTGAGATGGCTCTGCTGCTGACCGCGCGAGGGCGCGGCATCCCACGGCGGGTCCACACCGGACATCTGGTCGAACGAGTCGGCCTGTTCGTGATCATCGTGCTGGGCGAATCGGTCCTCGGCCTCATCACCTCCGCCGACCACACCTGGACCGCCCAGGCCGGTGTCGTCGCGGTCATCGGCTTCATCCTCCTGGCCGCGCTGTGGTGGTCGTACTTCGACTTCGCGTCGACGGCTGCGGAGCGGGTCATCGGCACCGCGAGCGCCCGTGCGGCATACCTCCTCGCCCGTGATGTCGGCGGCTTCCTGCACTTCTTCGTCACCGCTGCCGTGATCTCCATGGCCGCCGGGCTGGCCACCGCCGTGGACGACTCCGCCCACGACCACCTCGCCCGGGGCACGGTGTGGGCGCTCGCCGGCGGGCTCGCGGCCTACCACGCGGCACATGGCCTGATCGGCCTCCGCTTCGGCCGGCCCGCTCGCGAGGTGGCCGTCTGGGCGGTGCCGGGGGTGGTGATCCCCCTCCTCGTGGTCCTCGGCGCGGACGTGCTCCGACCCTGGCTCGTGGTCCTGCTCCTGGCGGCTGAAGCCATCGCCCACCTGCTGTACGCGAAGATCGCGACCGCCCACCGCGCCGGCGCCGCCAGCGACTAGGCCGTGTATCGAAAGCGCTGTTCGTGGTGCTCATCGATGACTGCGGGCAGCGCTGGATGCACGAGCCGGGGGCGGTGCGCGCCACCTCTCCAGTCGCAGAGTTGAACACGTTCAACAGGTCTGACAAGGTATCTCTCCACGGCCCACTCCTATCGGTTGGCCAATGCGGGCCGAGGGCGGGAGGTCGTGGTGGCAGGCGGAAGCAGGCTGCGTGCGTGGGGGGTGGCCCTTGGTGGCTTGATGACATTTTTGGTTGTTCTGACGGCGTGCGCCGGTCCCTACCAGTACTACGAGGGAACAGGGATCCACGACACCACGGCAGCCGAAGTCGCCGGGGGCTGGGAAAACGTCGAGGGGACCCGCGTGGTGCTTCGCAAAGACGGAACGGCCCTTCTCGAAAAGCTCGACGGGCAGGACTTCGACTTCGAGGACGGCTGGCGCCTCTCCGGTACGGGTACCTGGCAACTGACTGACGACGACGGCGGACAGGTCGTCCAACTCGCGCTGACAGCCCGGACCCGAGTGGAGAGCCGTTCCCCCGCGACGGCCACTGTCACCTCGACTCCTGAACCCCCATCGACATACGCGTGGTTCTTCTACGTGGACCGCGATCAGCACGACGAGCTGAAGCTGTTCTTCTTCTACGGCGATCCCGATGTCGGAAACACGTACGTGATGACGCGCGAGACAGGGTCATAGCCACTCGTTGATCGTTGCTACCAGCACTGTTGCTTCGTAGCGGACGGCGAGTTTGTCGTACCTCGTGGCGACAGCCCGGTGGCGTTTGAGGCGGTTAATCCCGCACTCGACCGCATGGCGCTGGCGGTAGTCGGCCGGGTCGAAGTGCGGCGGCCGGCCGCCGCGGGAGCCGAGCCTTTGACGGTTGCGTGCCTGGTCGGCCTTGTCCGGGATGGTGCAGCGGATCCCGCGGCGGCGCAGGTAGGCGCGGTTTTTGCGGGAGGCGTACGCCTTGTCAGCCCGCACGCGGTCCGGGCGGACGCGTGGTCGGCCCGGCCCGATGCGGGGTACGCGAACCTTCTCCAGCACCGGTTCGAACTGCGGCGAGTCTCCGCGCTGTCCTGCCGTCACCACGATCGACATAGGCTTCTGGCCCTGTTCGACGGCCAGGTGGAGCTTGGTGCTGAATCCGCCGCGTGAGCGTCCCAGCCCGTGATCACGGGGCTCGGTGAAGATGCCGCCCGGTGGTTCCTTCTGCAGGTCACCCTGCCTTCGGGCTCCGGCCGCATGCTGGTGGGCGCGGCAGACCGTGGAGTCGACGCTCAGGTCCCAGACGATCGCACCCTTCGCGTCGGCCAGGGACTGGAGCCGGGTGAGGATCCGCTGCCAGGTGCCGTTCCGCTGCCACCGGCGGAACAGGTCGTAGACCCGGCCCCACGGTCCGTACTCGACGGGGACGTCCCGCCACGGAACACCGGTCCGGACCCGAAACCGTATGCCGTCGATCAACCGCCGCCGAGGCCAGACGGGCGGCCGCCCCGCCCCTTATGCCCTTCGGCAACAACGGCTTCAGCACCGCCCACTGCTCGTCCGTGAGATCTCCCCGACTCATGAACCGTGATCATTCACAGTCCAAGATCCACTTTCGACACACGGCCTAGGACTTCTCCGGCCGATCATGTTGGGAGCCAGATGAAACCGGTCCGGCCCCGGCGGGGCCGGAAAGGACGACTTCAGTACTGGCCCGGCCCCGGGCGTGATCGGGAACGGCGACTTCCGTGCCGGTCCGGCCCGCGGCTTGCGCCGGGTCGCCAGCACGACCGCGGGTCTTGTACGTGCTCTGGCGAGTCCCGGTCCTCTCCCCTGTGCGACTCCCTGTTCTTCCAGGCCGACGCGGACCACGGCTTCGCCAACCGGACGAACGCTCTGAGCGAATACATCATGATCATCTCGTGCAGAACCTGATCGCCGCACCCCTCACAGCAAGACTCCAAGCTCAACCCATTGACCTTTCTGAGCTCACTCAGGAACGGCGCGAATCGCATCTGACGCGAACAAGAGGTTTCTCGGGCCGCGTTGGACGTCGTCCTTCGAGGCAACGCTCGACCACTGGCATGACCTGGGGAGAGGACCACCCCCGATGGCGCGGGAAGCAGACAGCTTGGGCGTGGCCGTCATCGGCAACCTGCGAACGCGCCCGTAGCGCAGGGGGTTACTGCATGCGTTCGGCGTCCATCGGGCAGTAGTAGCGCTGCTGGTCGTGGAGGTCGGCTGTCAACGGAGTGGTGCCAGCAGCCTCTGACAACGGCGGATCCCGCCAGGACCTCGCATCATTCACGCGCGGCGGCGGCATCGGTTGTCGGCTTTCAGTGGCGGTAGGCGGCTGCCGCGATCTCGATGAAGGACCGGATCAACGGGTTGGTGTCCCCTTCGTTGCACACCGCCACCACTCGGCTCGGCGGCATGTCGATCAGCGGCACCACGGCCAGCTCCGCGGGCAGGTCGTGTCCGAGGGGGCCAGGCCGACCGTGCCGTTCCACAGCACGGCGTGCAGGCATTCCTGGACGGGCCACCTGACCGGCGAAGACCGCCGGATCGCACTCAACGCCGGGCTCATCGCCGCCTCAGCCGCGGCCATCTGGCTGGCCACCGGGCTGTAGGTGAGAGGGCTGGGTGTCGGCAGCGGTGGGTGTCGCGCAGGTCGGCTGAAGGTCGTGCCGTGGTCTGTCAGTTGCCTGCACTAGGGTCGGCCGTATGGCTGAGCCCTCCTTTCTGACGGCTGTCCGCGATTCGTACGACACGGTGGCCGCCGACTACGTCCTACGCGTCCCGCCTCCCGCCGAGATGGACCCGTTGTCACGCGCGATGCTGGCGGGGTTTGCCGAACTGGTGCGGACGGCGGGTCTGGGGCCGGTCGCGGACCTGGGATGCGGCCCCGGCCGTGTGACGGCGTATCTGGCCGGGCTGGGGGTGTCCGCCTTCGGCGTCGATCTGTCGCCGACGATGGTCGGGCTGGCCCGGAACGCCTATCCGAACCTGCGGTTCGCCGAGGGCTCGATGACGGCGCTGGAGATGAGGGACAACGAGCTCGGCGGCATCCTGGCCTGGTACTCCACCCATCACACTCCCCCGCAATGGCTGCCGACGGTGTTCGCCGAGTTCCACCGTGCGCTCGCGCCCGGCGGCTACCTGCTCTGGGGAGACTACGTAGGCGATGAGCGTTTGCAGCCGACCCACGGCTACGGCCGCCCGGTGTCCTACGAGTCGTACCTGCTGCCCCTGGACCGCATGGTCGACCTGCTCGAACAGGCCGGACTCGTCGTCACCGCGAAGCTGGAGCAGGAGCCCGGCGGACTGGCGAACAGACCGCACGCCTGCCTGCTGGCCCGTAAGCCGGAAACGCCCTGACGGGCCTCGGTCCTCCGGGTGCGGCCGCTCGGCTGAACCGCCGACGATCACCGGGCGGACGGTCAGGCCGCGGGATGGAGAGGGCGGCCGCCCCAGCCGATGACTTTCTCGCTGCGGCCACCGGCGCGTTCCCTGCGCTGCGCGGTCCGGACGCCTGGAGGGCGCGCGTTCTGGTTGCGCCCGTACAAGGAGTGGACCAGCGCGCGCGAGCTTGGAGTGTGTGGTTGGGGTGCACGGAGTAGGTGAGGTGGGCTGCAGCAGCAGCGGCCCGAAGTGCGCCTCTACCGGGTTCGCCCGGAGCGCGTTGATCGGCGTGAAACAGAGCTCGACCTCGCCGGGTGGGCCGCGCAGATCTTCGCCCAGCCCAGGCCCGGCGGTGGGACGGGTGCCGGGCCGGCCGAACTCGTCGAAGGCGAAGGTCCGCTCGGTCCGCTCGGTCCGCTCGGTGAGCGCGAACTCAAGCGGGTCCAGCTTGGCGTCGAGATCCGGCGGGTGCACTGCTTCTGTTGCTCGGGGAGAAGAACACCCTGCGGCGAGGACGACGATCTCGCCCAGTTTCAGCAGCACCTGATTGCCCGACTCAAGACGGTGTCATGCGCTGCCCGACCATGGAATTCAGGCCGTCCGGCAGCTTGCCGCGTACTGTCGACGCGTGCACGATCAGCAAAATCAAGATCAGGACGTCGCCTCCGAGGTGATGAAGGCCGAAGCGGTGGTGTTCGTTTGCGCGACTTGTGGAGTCGCGCTGACGGGGCCGCTCACACGGCTGCCCGCTGTTCCCGAGGCCCCGTACTACGCGTGGTGGGACGCGGATGAGCCGGGCCCGTCGCCGGCCACTGTGCCGTCAGGCTGCTACGCGATCGAGACGGAGCCGTACGGTGCGCCCTTGGTCGTCGCCGAGCTGCCCGGGCCTGTGATGCCGCGCCTTGGGGAGCACCGGAACGTGGAGGGAAAGCCGCTGGTGTCGGAGGGGCCACGAGGCAACATCGTCATCAACCCGGACGATGCACGCGGCCTGGAGCTGCGGCACGCATCCCCGGCCTGCTGCGGCGCGACCCCGAATGGCGGAATGAACCAACTGTGCGCCTGCGGAACCCTCGTCGCCACTCTCTGCTCCGATTGCTGCCTCCCGTACGAGCTGCATCTCTCGGCCGACCACGTTCGCCCTGTACGTCCCTGAGCCCGGTGCGTGAACGCTGCTGCTTCTCACCAACGTTCACGCGCCCGACTGCGGCTGGACCAGCGTCAGTTGTTGCCGGCCGGCACGGGCCTCGGGACTGGTGGTCCTCTTCGCCGTCTGTCCCGCCCGATGCCGCTCGGGCGGGACGGCGTCGAGGCGCCGCAGCAGTTCGATCCGCTGGGCGAGCCAGCCGATCTGAGTGTCCCTACCAGCGCGGAAGTGGTCGCCCTGTCCCAGCTCCCAGTGCTGCACCTTGAAGAAGGTGGCATCGAGGGCGACCCGTACAGGAGCTCGTCGAGGTTGCCGGTGGCACGGCGCTGAATCTCCCGACCGGGCTCCGTTACGACCCAGTGGACGATACGCCCCCGACCTCGATGAAGGGGTGGGCGCCATTGCGGGCGCGGAACGCGACCAGGTCGTTCCTGCTCGCAACGTTTAGCTGTACAGCCAGGACGTCTGTGGCCGCCTGCACACCCCAGAGGGTTATCGTCATAGAGACGCTTATTGCATGAGGGTGGCTCCCTCAGATCGGCGCGGCCACACGTGAGCCGGCGGAGCGACACTGTCCACGGTGAGTGCGGCCCCCTCGTACGCGGGAACCCGCTGGCCGCGCCCGACTCACTCTGCCCTGATCGCCCGGCTCCCGCCGTGGGCCATCCCCGCCAGTGCCGGAAGCGGCGAGAAGACTGAAGCAATGCGGGCGGGCCACGCCGGCTTGCAGGGCCGACGGGGCGCGCGGCACCCTGAGAGTCGAGAGCAGGTGCTGACGTGCACACCAGCGACGAGATCTACCACCGTGTGCTCTGGGATCCACGATTCGACCCCGAGCGGTTCGTGATGGGGATCGCGGAGCGCGGCGCCGCGCCGAATCGCGTCCTGCTCGGCGACTTCGTGCCGGGCGGGGAGATCCCCTGGCACCGGGTGGTGTTCTTCGAGGCGGACGGCCAGGTCGTCTGGGACCGTGCCTCCGGCGTCGACAGGCTCGATGAGACCCTCGCCGGGCAGGTCGGCTACGTGCCGCCCCCGGTGCCCGGCGACATCCTCGCCGTCCCGCCGACGAACCGCAGCGCCGTCGCCTGGCTGCCCCCGGAGCAGCTGTGGCCGCCGATCCAGCACATTCGCCGGGAACACGACCGACAGATCCGCCGCTGGCCGCCGCACGTCAACGTGCTCTTCGGTTTCGTCCCCGAGGCCGAGTTCGCCCGAGCCCTGCCGCTGGTGGCCGCGGCGCTTGCCGAGACGCCGCCGTTCACCGCCCGCCTGGCGGGCGTCCACTGGTTCGGCCACCGCGAGGACGCCACCGTCTGGCTCGACCCGGCCGCCGCCGGCCACGAGCCCTGGACCCGGATGCGGGAGTCCCTGGAGCTTCGCTTCCCGCTGTGCGGATCGCACTCTCACGGCTTCACCCCACACCTGTCCCTCGGCCGTACCCCGGACCCGCACCTCCTCGCTCGCAAGGTGGAGGCTCTCCTCGGCCCCATGACGGCCCGGGTCGACGAACTGGTCGTACTCTCCCGGCACGAGGACGAGCCGATGCGGGTCCGGGCCCATGTCATGCTCGGCAGCGGCGACGTACGTCAATCAGAGAATCCGGCCTCGGCAAGCGACCCTCCGCCGTCAGCGCCCCCTGGACGAGAAGCTCCGATGTGATCAGTGGCCAGGAGATCAGCGAACGCGTGACGGGTGCGCCGATCCAGTTGTTGTGCCAGATCACGGCGGCCAGGGCGAGTACGCGCTGCGCTACTCGGACTGCGACGCCCGCGAAATGCAGCAACTCGATGCCAAGCCCGGCAAGCTCCCGCTCGAACGCCCGCGAGGCGAATGCCCTGTCCGAGATCAGCAGGATGCCCTCGCGGTCGGCGACCAGGCCGGGTTGACCTAGAACATCGCAGCCATCACCTCATGCTCGTCGAGCTTGGGGCTGGCCAGTGCCCACAGCATCGGTATGGCGGTCGGGGTGCACACACCAAGTACAGGCGCAAGCCCCAGAAGAACCAGGAGTGGGACGCGCAGTAGCCATACCCGGCCCAGCCGGCGACATTGGACCGCTGGACGGTAGGCCGTGACGTGCCGCAAGGTACCGGCGTGGAGTCGGTGATCGACACGATGTCGTCCCAGTCGTCGCATCGCTCCGATCTCGTCGTCGACCCTCACGTACAGTGCGGTCACCAGAGCGACCAGATCGACGGCCACGTGCCCTCCTGGTCGACGTCACTCAGCAACGAAGATCCTGAACACCCTTGCCATGCACGGGCGGTGGACGGATGAAGGGCAGTGCGCATGGACCACCGCGGTGGATACTGGGATCCTCTCCCGACCGCGCGGTCCTCCGCCGGTACGCCGGTGCCGGGCGCCCGGCCTGACACGATCCAGGTTCTCCCGCGACCCGAGGAGTACCTGCTGGGCTCCTGGCCGGAACACAGCTGGCAGAACGTACCGGGTCCCTTTTACGGTGGCGGGACCGATACCTGCTGGACTGGACGGATCGTCGCCCCTGAACACATCCTGTACGACGACGAGTCAGGCGAGGAGTTCGTATACAGGCAGCCGAAGACTCCGGCACAGGTGCACGCGGTGCTATGCGCTGCTCTCAACGACCCCTACGACGGCTACGGCTGGGATGGGGACCAGCATTGGACCCCGGAGTCCGTCCGGTCGTGGTGGTGCGAGCGGGGTCGACTGCGCGAGTGGGCTACCGACCTCAGCGCAGAATGGTCTGAGCACAAGCAGGGGGACCATCGGGAGATGGTCGCAGGATTGCACGACCTCCTCACTTACCTCGACGGAGCGCTTGAACGCGACCTGCGTGCCTACCTCTACTGGCTTCAGGAACGTCGCGCCCCAAGGTCCGAAGAGGTTCTTCCCCGGTTGTAGACCGAGCCTCCTTTCGGAGCTACCCGTCTCCGAAAGCGATGATCCCTCACCCGAAGTCCCTCTCCCCCAGCCCCGCCCGCACCGCCTCGAAGGAACACGCCGCCCCTTGCGGCGTAAGCGAGGCCCTTGCTGGAAGTCTCTTGCCGGGAACGACTGCCATGCGTCAGCAGGGGCGCCGCACGCAGACTCGGCCGGTAAGCCGACGCATCCAGGCGCGTCTCCTCCGCCCCACGAGCAGGCCATCTCAGACCTCCTACGGGAGACACTCGCCGACGCCACACCCAGCACACGGGTCTGCCGCTCTTCGCCACCCCAGTCGTGGACAATCCGACCCTGACCCCAGCCATCGCCCGCCTCCGCTACCAGCCGTCTGCGGCTGCTCCGAGCCCGCGCACTCTTGGACGCCGGCATGCCACCCGTTCCGGGGGACTGCCGAAGCCGGCTTCGCGGACAAGGCTCCCCGCGGGCCATGGCCGCCTTCCGAAGGAGGAACATCCCTGACGGTCGCTCGCACCGGGGCGATGGGGAGAGCCGTTGATCGGTTGTTGATCGACCGTCCATCGGCGGATGACCTACTGGGCGTTGCCTTTTCGTTCACGGTCTAGGAGGAGCGTCGTGCTCAGGCGAACAGTTCACGTGGTGGTTGGTGTAGCGGCGGCCTTGGTCCTTGGCGTCGCGGTTACCCCGGCCTACGCAGCCGCCTCAGTGGAAGCGGCCGGCCCGGTGACCCCCAAGGCCTGTGGTGCCAGTCCCAGCGGCTGTCTCTGACAGCCCACAGCCTCGGTCGCCGGTTTCGACAACAGACAGGGAGAGGGGATACGGATGCCCGACATCGTGACGCGTCGGCTTCGGCTACGGCGATTCACCCGTGCCGACGCGCCGCCCCTTGCCCGCTACCGCTCCGACCCCGGTGTCGCCCGCTACCAGACCTGGCGCTCGCCTATCGATCAAGCGGAGGCAGAGGCGATCGTTGCCGGATACCGCGCGGAGAATCCCGACGGGCCCGGCTTCTTCCAGTACGCCATCGAGCAGAACCAGCGGCCCGGCTTGATCGGTGACCTCCATGTCGAGACCGAGACGGGCCGTCGCCGGGCAAGGGTGGGCATCACGTTGGCGCCGGACATGCGGCGCCGGGGCTACGCGACCGAGGCGATGGCCGCTGTGGCGGACCGCCTCTTCGCCACCGGGGTGAGGCGAATCATGGCCACCTGCGACGCCCGCAACACGGCGTCCGCGAAGCTCCTTGGGCGCGTGGGCTTCGAACAGCAGGGGCGAGACACGCAGTACCTGGAGCAACGCGGCATCCACGCGGACGTCCTGCTGTTCCGGATGTCGGCGGAGCAGCTGCGCCGCCCCTCATGAACCCGCCGGGGACCAGCCTGGTTCCGCGGCGACCCACGAGCGCACTCACGCGCGATCACAGGAGGAGGACAGCATGGACGGAGCCCGCCCGGGAGAGCGTTTCGCGCCGGTCGATGAGAGCGAGGCCGGCATCGACGCCGTAGACACGCCGAGTGGGCCCGATGAGTCGGGCGACTCGCAGGAGCTTGAGGCGTAGCGCCCTGGTCTCATCCGCTGGGCCCTCCCGTCGAGGACCACCGGCTTCGACGGGCTGCTCCAGACAAGCGCGACCACGCCGTGACCGGCCGCCAGGTCGATCCCCGGGAGGAGAAGCCCGCCCCGGCCCCAAGGGATGTCACGCCAGCACCCGGTGCCGTGGGGGGTGTACGGGGACGAGCCGAGGCCTTACGACTCCGCGCGGGGCGTCGCGGAGCCCGCCGGCCAAGAGCCGCGGTCTCATGTCGAGCTCGCCGGCACATGGGTCGTATCCGACGAGGCACTGCTTCTTCGGATGCCGCTGACCTGATCGTCGAAAAGTCGAAGAGTCCCTGCGGGAGCCCTGTGAAGGACCGGCGACGCAGCGCTCCCTCAGGACATGCATCACCTGTGCTGGTCGCCGGCGCGCCACCGGCGATGGGGGACGCGAAGTCGTATGCGCTCTGCGGCTGGTCATGCTGGGATCAATCACTATGAATGATCTTTTCCTCGATGAAGCCGACCTGGTGGACAGGATGGAGCGGAACCTGGCGGAACATGCCTGTCACCTGCACCGGAGTATGACCGGTGCGACCGTCACAGATGCTGGTGACCTCCTGGTCGCGGACAGCGGCCTGGACGACGACACCTTCAACATCGTTGCTGCGGCGCGCTTCACCGCCACCGACGCTGCGGCACGTATCGCCGAGACGACTGGGACGCTGGCTCGCACCGGCCGTCGTTTCTCCTGGTGGGTGGGGCCCGCCTCGACACCAGTGGACCTCACCGATCGCCTGACGGCGGCCGGTCTGCCGGCGTCCGAACGTGAGACGGCGATGTGGGCCGAACTGGACGACACCCTGCCCCTGCCTGCCGCCGACGGACTGGACATCCAGCGAGTGGCCACGCCCGAACAACTCGCCGACTACGCCACGGTTCTCGCCGCGAACTGGGACCCGCCCGCAGACACCGTCAGCCGCTTCTTCGCCCAGGCCGCCCCGCAGGCACTGGCCGCTGAGTGCCCGGCCCGGTATCTCGTCGGCTACGTGGAGGGCCGTGCGGTCTGCTCCGCCGAAGTGTTTCACCATGCGGGAGTCGCCGGGATCTACAACATCTCCACCCTGGCCGCCCACCGCCGACGCGGCTACGGCGGCGCCATCACGCTCGCGGCGCTCCGGACGGCCCGAGACCGAGACCATCGCTTCGCGGTCTTGCAGGCTTCAGCCGACGGCGAGCCCGTGTACCGCCGCCTGGGGTTCCGCTCCTGTGGCCAGTTCACCGAACACGCCATCAATCCCTGAACCACCCCCACCCCACTGGCCCTTCACCCGCCATGCCTGGCCTTGCTGGTCACAACTGCCCGCCGGTCCGGAACCGTTGGACCACGCTCTCGGGCTGCTGCCGCAGGGCCTTGGGGTACGGGCCGCACTCGCCCATCGGCAGGTGCGGCTCGATTAACTCCCGGTCTTCGTTGGTTGGTTGCCCGCCGCGTCACGTATGACGGTGTACCGGGGGGGGCAGGGCTTGAGCGGGGGTGTAATCCACCGATTGCTCACGGTCCGATTTGCGCTAGGCGAGCTGCGGGGCGGCGGTTTCCGGGGCGGGCGTGACGTTGCGGGTCTCGTGCAGGATCAGCAGGCCGTTGACCACCATCAGTGTCGCGGTCAGGCAGTGGACGCCGAGCGCGGTGGCCACGGAACCGTGATGGGCCAGCACGGTGGCCATGTCGCCGTACGCGGCGAAGGCCTCCACCAGCAGCGCCCAGCCCAGCGCCCTGCGGTGGCCCGTCACCAGCAGGACGCCCAGGACCAGGGCCAGGACGACGTCGCGGATTCCCTTGATGACCAGGAAGCCGCCGCCGTCACCGGACGGCCAGCTCGGCAGGCCGAAGGTCGGCGCCGTCGTCTCCGGGATCAGGATGAACTCCGACCCGAACCAGAGGATGAAGAGGATGAAGGTGGCGGCCAGGACGGTGTTGATCTTCTTCAGTGACATGGGTCTTCTCCCTGAGGGTCTTCGTCGGTTGCGTGAGCCCGGGCGGCTTCGGCGTCAGGCGAGGGCGGTGACCAGCAGGGTGAAGGCGGCGATGATGACGGCGACGCGGAAGTAGTGGTAGCGGTTCCAGCGCTGCAGCTGCTGCTTCCAGTCGGCGGGCCGGTTCTCGGGGGTCCAGGTCTTGTTCCGGTTGTTGATCGGGACGAGCAGCAGCACCGACATGAGAACGCTGACGATCAGCAGGCCGGCGGCGGTGACGACGAGCCCGGCACCGTCGTGGCGCCATCCGGCGACGGCCCACACCGCGCTGAGGACGAGCGAGCCGATGTACCAGAACGGCATCAGGGCGCCGAGCATCCGGCCGCCGTGGGCGTGGCCGCGCTGGCCGGCGTCCTCGGGGAGTGCGTCCAGGATCCGGTTCATGATGAAGGCGACGGAGAACTCCACCCCCACCATCAGGCCGACGATCACGGTGGTGACGATCTCAAGTGCGTTGAGCATGACGATCCCTCCCGAGGAACTAGCGTTGCTAGCTGGCGATGCAACGCTAGTACTGCTGCCGCTCGATTGTCTAGCGGTGCTAGGATCGATGCATGTCGGTAAAGGAACGCAAGGAGCGCGAACGGGCGGAGCGCGAGCGCCTCATCGTGACGACGGCCCGCGAACTGGCCGAGCAGCAGGGCTGGGACGCCGTCACCACCCGCCGGCTCGCCGAGCGCATCGAGTACAGCCAGCCCGTCCTCTACAGCCACTTCCGCGGCAAGCGGGAGATCATCGGCGCCGTCGCCCTGGAGGGCGCCGCCGAGCTGGCCGCCGCGGTACGGGCCGCGGCCTCCCGGGCGGACAGCCCTCGCGAGCGGGTCGCCGCCCTGGCCCGCACCTACCTCGACTTCGCCGAGCACAACCCGGCCGTCTACGACGCCCTGTTCCAGCTCGACGGGGGCCTCCCGTACGCGCAGGCGGACACCCCCGAACCACTGAAGGACGCCTTCGCCGCGCTGATGGAGAGCCTCGCCGAGGTCGCCGGCGAGGGCGTCCACCCGGGGCTGTTCACCGAGGTGTTCTGGGCCTCCCTGCACGGCCTGGCCACCCTGACCCGAACGGGCCGCCTCCTGCCCGAGGACGCCCGGACGAGGGTCGACCTGTTGGTGGATCGGCTCGCCAGGCTCTGACACATCAACCCGGCAGGGGGGGGGGGGGGGGGGGGCCCGGCCCCCCCCCCCCCCCCCCCCCCCCACAGCGCGCCCCCGCGCCCCGGGGAAACCCAAACAACACCCCCCAACCCCCAAA
>NZ_JBSHDU010000001.1:57710-89568 GCF_053616475.1 Streptomyces sp. NPDC055815
CGGGCCGCCCGCGGCCCGGTGCCCCCCGGTCGGTGGCTCGCGGGGTTGGTGTCGGGGCCCCCCGGGCTCTCAAACAACACCCGGGCGGGGGGGGGGTGGGGGGGCCCTCGGGACCCGCCACCGCGCACCTGCCTGTCTCGGTCCCCGGTGAGCCTGCGTACGCCGATCTGCTCCCGCCATCCGCCCTTACGGCGACTCTGACCGGGGCCACTGCCTGGAGCAGTGGGGTGAGCTGGGTATCTGCGAGCGGGATGCTGGAGGTCCAGGGCATCCGCGCTACGGGCTGTCCCGCAATGGCCTGGAGGCCCACACCAGGGCTCGGAAGTTGTGATGCCGTGCGAGCAGTCTGTGTACGGTGCCGGAGTGATCGACGCTGATGGCGCTTGGTTGGGTGCGGAGGCCGCGCGGCGGTTGGCGGGTGCGGACTGCTGTGAGATAGCTCCAGGGCTCACGGAGGAAGAGTTCGGCCGGATCGAGGCGACCTACGGGTTTGAGTTCTCCCCGGAGCATCGTGCTTTCCTGGCGGCTGGGCTGCCGGTCGTCTCACCTCCCGAGGAAGGTGAGACGTGGGAGCAGCCCTGGCCCGACTGGCGTCACGCTGATGAAGACGACCTGAGCTATCGGCTGGAGTGGCCGGTACGAGAAGTGTTGGGCGACGTCGCTCACGGCAGCCGGCATCCGGCCCTGGGGGCGCGTCCCACCTCCGATGAAGAGGCCGTGGATGTGGCCCGAGCGGTACTTGCACGAGCGCCGCGACTCGTTCCCGTCTACGCGCACCGCTTCATACCCGCAGGTCTCGACAGTCCGGGACACCCGATCTTGTCGGTGTGGGGAACCGACATCATCTACTACGGCCACGACCTGGCCGACTACGTCGACCGCGAGTTCGGCGAGGTCGACGAAGACGTGCTCTGGGCTCCGCAGGCGTCCGTGCCGTTCTGGAAGGACTTCCTCGGCTGAGATCGCCCCCGGCCGGTGACGGTCGTAGATGGTGCTCCCCCGCGATCCGGTGTGCTGCACGAACCGAATCCTGTGGAACGCCAGCCTTCCGGGTGGCGCTTGCGCCCCGGATTCCGGACTCGACGCTCACCCTTCGGCAGCCGCGGGATGTCGGTGACCGCCCACAGCGCGCCATCGACATCCGGCGGCTGCCGTCGAGCCACCCCGTCGCCCCAGATCGACAGCCTTGAGGGCTCCAACCCCCTCGGAGGTCATTTATTTGGGGGTTCTCATCCCAGAACCAGCAACACCGCCAGGGCCACAAGGAGGGAGTCGATGCGGTCCAGCAGACCGCCGGAGCCCGCAAGCCAACTGCCGGCGTCCTTCACCCGGGCGCCCCGCTTCACCATCGACTCCAGCAGATCCCCGAGCGGCCCGCCGACCGCCACGGCCACCGCCGTCTGCCACGTCAGGGACGACAGCACGGCGAGCGCCAGGAGGCCGGCCGCCGACCCTGCCAGCGTGCCGCTCCACCGTTTGGCGGGCGACAGCACGGAGAGCCGGGGGCCGCCGAGACGGCGACCCGCCCCGTACGCGACGATGTCGGCGATCGACACGGCCACGAACAGGACGAGACCCACCGCCCCCAAGGGGACGAGACCGGCCAGGACGCCCAGCCACACGAGCCCCAGCAGTCCCGCCCCCAGGCGGCGGAGCCCGTGTTCGGCGTCGCCCGACAGCAGGGGCACCCCGGCGATCGCGAGCGCCCCGACCCCTGCGGCCCGTAGCACCTCCCCGGGGGCCAGCCACGCGGTCAGGACGAGCCCGACGACCGCGGCGCCGAGCACTGCCCGGTCCACCGGGCCGAGCCGCAGCAGCCCGCCGAACTCCACCACCGCGACCACCCCGACCACGGCTGCGAGCACCGCGATCCCGGGTGGTCCGAGCCAGAACGCGCCCGTGACCACGGGTACGCCGAGCGCCCACACGCACCAGCGGACGATGAGCTCACGCCGCCGGGTCGCCGCCACCGCGAGCCCGCCGACCGCCAGTGCGCCACCGAGGTACGGGACGAGAGCGGGGACCGTCGTCACCGGGAGTCCCGGACGCCCGGCGCACCCGCCGCGACCGTGACCGGCGTCGCCGCCGTCGTCCCCTCGCGCAGCGCGTCCAGGGCGCTGCGGCATGCCGCCACGACCCGAGCGTTCTCCGCCGTGTCGCGGACGGCGATCCGGACGGTCCGCCCCTCGTACGCCGGGGACATCGGCGACAGGTCCCGCAGGTAGACCTCGTGGCGCCGGCACTCGCGCACCAGCTGGGCCGCGCTCGGTCCATCGGGCGGCAGAGTCACGGTGAGGAAGTTGGCCACTGCCTCGTCCACCGAGGCGAAGCCGTCGAGCTCGGAAAGTTCGGTGGCGAGCCCGCGCCGCAGCACCGCGGTGTGCGCCCAGCGTTCCGTGTAGTACTCCGGGTCGCGCAGCGCCGTCACGGCGGCCAGTTGGGCCGGCAGGCTCACGGGCCACGGCGGCGTCCAACGGCGCAGCTCCCCGGCCGTGTCCGGGTCGGCCACCAGATACGCGGCCCGCATTCCCGACAGCGCGTACATCTTCGAGAGCGACGTGCACACCACGACCCGGGGGTCGACCGAGGCGAGTCCGGCCAGTGACTCCGCAGGATCGGCATAGCCCAGGTACGCCTCGTCGATCCACCACCGGGTCCGCGCGGGAGAGGCCTCGATCCCCGCGCGCAGCGCGTCGGCGGGAGCGTGGCGGCCGGTCGGGTTGTTCGGATTGACCACCACCACGAGGTCGTACCGCCCGCTCTCGGTCGCGGCGGCGAGCCGGGCCGGATCGAGCAGCCAACCGTCCTCCCGGCGCAGCCTGAGCCGGTCCACCTGGCAGCCGATCACCCGCTCGGTGACATGGGCGTACTCGCCATAGCTCGGGTCGAGCAGCAGCACCCGGCTCTTCGGCGTCAGCCACCGGCCGAACGCCCGGAAGATCAGATCGGACGAACCCGCCCCGACGACGAGCGAGTCCACCGGCAGCCCGCGGACCCCGGCGATCTCCGCGAGCAATCCCTCCGCGCCCGTCGGCGGCGAGGTCCGGGCCGCCCACCCCGGGTCCTCCGAAAGGACCGCGCGGACCGCCGGGGACGGCGGGAACCAGGCGTCCAGCACATCGGCCGCGACCACCTCGTGCCGGCGGGCCAGCGTCCGGAAGTCCGTACCGATCGCGGAGAAGAAGGCACCGCCGTGCTCGCAGCCGTCGGCGCGCGGCGCGAAGGGCACGTCGAGCCGCCAGTCGAGGCCCGTCCGCAGCCGCTCCAGGGTCCGGCTTTGACGCTCCCTGACCGTCTTCGTCAGCTCGGTCACGGAGCCGCTGAGGACTTCGAACGAGACCGCGCCCGACCGGACCGTCCGTCCCACCGGGCGCAACCCGGCGGCGAGGTACATGTCCAGCAGTTCGGTGCGTCCCATCGCGACCACTTCGCGGCCGCCGCGCGCCGCGACCCAGCGCAGCGCCGCGTACATGAGGAGCGGCGCCGCCACGGTGGACCGCCAGCGCTCCTCGACGGTGAGGACACGGATCTCGAACGGCGCCTCCTCGGTCAGGACCGGCAGCTCCTCGCGCGTCAGGTACTTGTCGAGGGAGTAGCGGCCGACCCACGGCGGGGTGAGGCTGACGAAGCCGATCCGCGTCTCGCCGCGAGCGGCCACGAGATACACGTTGTCGCCGTCGAGTCCGTCGCTCAATCGCCCGGAGGGGTTCACCGGATGCTGGCCGAGCTCCTCCGCGTACACCCGATGCCGCAGCTCGTGGATCCAGTCGTGATCACTGGACGTGGCTGCGCGCAGCTGTATGGCGTGGTCCATGCGTCTCTCCCTGAGGCGATTCGGCGTTCGCGCCCAGCATGGACAAGCCCGGCGGACGATGCCTGAGTACGTGTACTCAATTCGATCACTGCCACCGGGGATTGTGTGAGGGCGGTTCGGCCGCGCTCGACGCCGGTCCTCGGCCTGTTCGGCACGTGCACCAGTGGTCGTGGTGGTGGATGGTTCCTTGCTCGGACCGCGGCCTCAGCCCGTGTGGGGGTCTGGCTGGCGATCCAGCGGAGGGCGTTCGCCAGTGCCAACAGGACGATGGGTGCCACGTCTTGCCGAATCCCTCTTGCTTCCTGGGCCGTCTACAGCGGGCGGATGCTGGCCTGGCGCGTGGTCAGGCCACTGTTGTGCAGCGGTGATTACGGATCCCCCAAAGTGACCGTCAGAGTTGCCGACAGGCCCTGGTGGGCGCCCGCGCCGGCGGCGAACTCGTCCAGCCACTCCGTCAGTGCCTGCTCGGGCGGGGCGGCTGCGGCGAGTGCGCGCGCCCGTTCGGCGAGGTCGGTGAAGCGCTGGCGCAGGAGGGCCTCCAGCAGGGCTTCCTGGTTCGCGAGGGCCGGTAGAGCGTGCCGAGGCCGACGCTCATCCTGGGCAGCGACAGCTAACAGCTCGGACCTCGCGGAGCCGGCCACCCTCGTCGATGCCGGAAGGTACGCGTCGCCATCGACAGCGTCTGTCCCTCTGCACGACACAGCCGCCGCCCGCACGCGCGCCTAACAACCGACGCCGGACCACCCGTGCGGGTCAGGGATTCCCGTGGGGGTGCAGCGCCTTCGTTGTTTCGCTGGACGGACGTGACGTGGTGTTCAGGCTGTCGGCGCGGCAGGAGCCCGCAGGAGGTCTCGCCAGTGGGCGGGCCAATTGGCCAGCGCGAGAAGGCCCATGATGAGGAGGTGGGTCGGCGCGGCCCAGCTCTGACCCGCCGGGTCGTGGTTGACGATGTGGGTGGTGGCCGCGCCGGTGAGCACGAACATCAGCGTCGTGGCACCCAGGAAGCGTGCTCTCCGGTTGGGCATCACGAGCAGCACGGCGGCGACACCTTCCAGGGCGCCGACCACGAAGCGCATCCAGGACGGGTAGCCCCAATCGACGAACTTCACGGAGTACGCCGAGCTGAACACCGTGTCGCCCGGCCAGTACTTGGTCACGGCGCCCAGCGCGAACTCGAAGGCCAGGAACCAGTACACACCGGTCATCAATCGCTTCGACATACATGTCCCCCAAGGATGAATCGGGCAGGGTCGGTTCTCCGCACGGCGATTGCCAGTGCCGCCGGAGTCTTTGCTTTCGGGGCTCAGCCCCGCAGGGTGGCGATGGCCTTCTCGATGCGCCGTCGGCGCGTCTCGGGCTTCTTCGCGCTCTCGATGGCGCGCACGTGCTCGCGCTTGCGGCTATACGCAAGGTTGTCGTAGGCGGCGCGGGCGACGGGGTCGTCGTCCAGCGCCCGGGCGAAGTCCGGGGGCTCGACGACGACGCGCGGCTCGGTGTCGAGTTCCAGCTCGACCTCGACCTCTTCACCGATCGTGACGCCCGCGGCCTGCCGGTTGGCGTTGCTGAGGCCGAGCAGGTGACGGCCGCGCATGATGGCGACCCGACTCTTCCAGCTATGCCCGTTGACCGTGATCGTCACCGGCGGCCGGGCGCCCCCGTCGAGCGCTGCTACGACCTCGGGCGGAACTTCCAAGCCCCGCATGGGCTCGGGTGGCTCGACGAGCGCCCAAAACTTCATGATCTTCCTCCTCTTGCTGTGCGGGCTCACCGCAGGTCCGACCCGGCCGCCAGGGGGTCGGCTTCCGCTGCCACATCGGCGCGTGATCGCAGGTCTCTGGGTACGACGGGGCTGGGAGTCAGGACTGCGTGGGGTCGAGCGGCGCGGCGGACTCCCAGGCGAACCCGTCCGGGTCGGTGAAGGCGTCGGCGGTGCTGCCGAGGACGATGCGGTGCGAGCCGGTGCCGTCGGCGCCGACGCCGAGGTCCTTGGCCAGCGCGCGGCGCTTGTACAGCGCGAGCTTGACGGGGCTGGACTGACCGGGCCCGAACTCGGCGTACTTGCCGCCGAAGCTCCTGGCCACGGTCAGGCCCCGGCCCACGTAGAACTCCTTGGTGGCCTTCACGTCCTCGACGCCGATCAGCAGGACGACCTCGTCGATCTCACGGGTGGCGGGCCCGGTGTCCTTCTTCGCCGAGGTCGCGATCTTCCAGATCGTCCCGTCCGGGGCCTGCACGACGCCGCCGTAGCCCCACAGGGACTTCGCGGCGGGCTTCAGCACCACGGCGCCGGCCTGAACGGCAGCGCCGACGAAGCCGTCGACGGTCGCCGGACCGGACACCGTGAGCGCCAGGGTGAAACCGCGGAACCCGCTGGAGTGCGCCTCGGACGCCCGCAGGCGTACGTACGTGTCCACGCCGAAGGCGCTGTAGAAGCGGCGAGCGGCCTCGAGGTCGGCCACCTCAAGGGTGACGGACGCGAGAGAGGTGTGGGCTGTGGTGGAAGTGGTGGTTGCCATGACCATCACGCTAGGGGCTGCGCGCCGGCCCTGGCTTCTCGAATCCTGACCGGTCCTGAGAGCTCCTTGGACCTACTCCCCATGGCCGAACAAGGTCGTCGACGTCATGTACGGAGGCTGCTTCAGCACGTACGCCATCGACTGCCATACGCCACAGGGACGCGTACTCGACTACGACAGCGACATCGATATGGCCAGACCTGAAGCGGCCAGGACCGTACTGGCCCCCACGCTCGCCGACTGGCAGCAGGTCGACGTGATCGTTGAGCGGAAAAGGAGCCGTGCCGTCTGGGGCGGACGTGACACCATGCGGTGTCATGGCAGATGACAGCACCAGTGCGTTTCAGGCGGGCCAGACGGCGCTCATCGTTCGCATGCCGGAGGCGGAGCCGTACGTCCGTGGATGGCGTGAACGGCTCGATCCCTCAGCCCGGGCCGGCGTTCCAGCCCATGTCACCGTGCTCTTCCCGTTCCTCGACGAGAGCCGGATGGATGGGCTCGTCCACTCCGCTCTCGCTGACGTGTTGGGCCGCCACCAGGCCTTTGACCTGCGGTTCGAGAAGTGTGGACGGCTCCCCGGAGTGCTGTATCTCGCCCCCGAGCCCGACACCCAGTTGCGGCAGCTCACGGAGGCGATCGCTGAGCGTTGGCCTGAGGCTCCGCCGTATGGCGGGCGGTTCGCCGACATCGTGCCGCACCTGACCATCGCCCAAGGTCAGGACGACGTTGTCTTGGAGGAGGTCGAGGCCGACCTCGCCGACCGGCTCCCGTTCACGGCTCGCGTCGCCTCGGTTGAACTCATCGTGCACGACGGTACGACGTGGCAGGAACGGGCGTCGTTCGCGCTCGGAGAATGACGCAAGACGTGAAAGGACCGTGTCACGCCTCGGAGGGCGTGCCACCGCCTTGGCGCTGCCGCTGACGGTGTTTGCGCATCGATACCTGAGAGCCGCAGCCGGTGCTGCAGTACAGCCCTCCCCCATTGCGGGTGCGGTCGAAGAATCCGAGGTGGCACGGGGGGTTCCGGCACGCCTTGATGCGCCCCCAGTCGCTGCTCTGCGCAAACGTCGTCACCGCGGCCAGTACGGTTCCGAACACCCGCGGCACCCCCGCCTGCGGTGACGCCAGCTCGACCCCGCCGGCCGTGACCACCGTCGCCAGCGGGTAGAGAGAGCCCACGCGACGCAGGTGCCGTTCGGCACGCTCCAGCGGCTCCCCCAGTGTCTCCTCATCGCCCGAGTGCGCGAGCAGCACGGTCACCAGGGCGTCACGCAGCTCGCGCGCGACCGCGGCGTCAGCGTCCGTCGCCACGGATGCACCACCGAACTCGTCGCGCTCCGCCAGCCACGCCGCGAACGAGTCCCCGTCTTCGAACAACTCCCGGCGCCCCGAGCCGTCCGCGCGCGTGTTCACGAACGCGAGAACCGTCTCCACCGTCGGCGGGACGGTGCGAGGGGTGGGTTGGGGAGATCCGGCTGCCGCACTGCTCATGCATCCACCCTACATCAGCACCCACGGCGCTAATCCGGCTAGAGGGCAACCATGCCGACCAGAGGAGTTGACTCGTTGCGAGCTAACGACTTACGGTCGCAACATGAATGGAATTCCCAACCAGCAGACCCACCCGCGCACTTGGCTGATCACCGGCGCGACGTCCGGCATCGGCCGCGAACTGACGCTCCAGGCGCTGGAGGGCGGCGACGCCGTGGCAGCCCTCGCCCGCGACACCTCACCCCTGGAAGAACTGGCCGAAGCGCACGGCGAGCACCTGCTTCTCGTCCGCGCGGACGTACGTGACGGGCAAGCCGTCCGGGACGCGGTGGAGCGCACACTCGCACGGTTCGGCCGGATCGACGTCGTGGCCAACAACGCGGGATACGGACTCTTCGGAGCCGTTGAGGAGGCCTCCGACACGCAGGTCCGTGCCGTGTTCGACACCAACGTCTTCGGAGTGCTCAACGTGCTCCGCGCGACGCTGCCGGTGCTCCGCGCCCAGCGATCCGGGCACATCCTCCAGGGCTCGTCCGTCTACGGACAGTCCGCCCATCCCGGCGTGGGCCTCCTGGCCGCCACCAAGCACGCGGTCGAGGGGCTGTCGGACGCGTTGGCGGCCGAGGTCGGGCCGCTCGGCATCAACGTCACGATCATCCAGCCCGGGCTGACCGCGACCCCCTTCCTGGCCAACCTCGATGTCGCGGCCGACCTGGCCGACTACGACCAGACCGTCCGAGCGGTCCAGAAGGACATCGCGGAGCTGCCGGCATCCGCGTTCTCCGCCGCGGCGCGTATCGCCGCAGGCATCCGGACCGCGGTCGACAGCCCCAACCCCCCGCTGCGCCTGGCCCTCGGCACTTCCAGCGCCACGGGCATGCGCGCCGCGTGGGAGGCGCGCCTCGCAGACCTGGACAGCTGGGAGCACGTGACCAACGGCGTCGACAGGTAGCGAGCCGCGAGTCCCGCGGGGGCGTGGCGCTGTTGGCCGAGACGTCGGGCAAGGGGGCGGCGAGCGGGATCCCGGTGGCGTCTGTGATCAGGTGGTGCTTGCTGACGGTTCCCTCTCGGTCCACGGGGCTTCGTCCGGTCTTGGCGGCGCCCTTCAGAGCCGTACGCGGGAGCCGTCAACCGTTGTCCGCCTGCCCCCCCCACTAACCGCGGGGGCTGGCGGCCTTCAGCACCGCTGGCCGGGTCCGATGACCGTGAGTCCCACCTGTCCGGCGAGCCAGTGCGCGTACGGCTCCCTGATCTGACGGCCGTCGACGTCGACGCTGCGCACGTGGACGAGGACGGTGTGGTCGTCGGCAGGCTCGTCGTACCCGCGCTTGCTGGTATTCAGCAGGAGCGTCACCTCTGCATGGTTGGACTCGCCGCGAAAACCCACCTCGGGCGCGTCCGGCCAGCACAGATGCTGCCAGTTGATCTCGCCCACGCTCGGACCGATCGCGGCAGCGAAGGCGTCCTCGACGCTGTCGACCGCCTGGTCGAGCAACTCGTAGTCCACCGGTAGCCGCCCTTCGTACGCCGTCGGGTCGGTCGGCAGGCCCGCACCCCGGACGCCTACGAGCCATGCGGGGCGGTCCTCGAACGGCACCTGATCATCGAACTCCCCGTAGTGTTCCTGCCCCCAGAACCACCCCTCGGGCAGTTCCTTCGCCCCGCGCCGTACCTCGTCGACAGAGCGGAACTCCGCATAGAGGGAGACGTTGGTGCACTCGCAACGGCCGAGCTCCATGAGGCGGCGCGCCATGCTCAGGGCGAGTACGGGGTCGGGGGTACGGAAGACGGGATAGGCGATGTCGTTGGACATGGAGAGACTGTGCCACGGCCCGTCCCCGCAGGTCATCGCGTTTAAGGTCGCGCCCGCTTATCAACCGGCCGAAACGCTCAGTCACCAGCAGCAGGGCGGTCCGACCACGAGGGCTCCCTGGCTGCCGGGGATCGCCCCTGCGGGATGATCCCCCCCATGGACAGAGTTGTTGATCTCGACGGGGTGGCTGCGATCCTGGCCGAGCGGACCACGGCCTGGACGTCAGCCGGCCTTGAAGTGGGCCCGCCGACATGGAGGGACGCGGAGGCTCCCTGGCCTCAGCCACTGGAGACCGACCGGGCTCGCGTGCATGATCCGGACTCGGTCGGCGTGGTCATGTCCGGCCCGGCGGAGACCATGCTGTCGGTTGTGCTGTTCCGTGGCGGCTGGGCCGATGTGGACTTCGTCGCCGACCTCGACGACGCCGGGTGCCTGCCTGCCTCCGGGATCACCTCGGCGTCGGACTTCGCGATCCGGATGGATCAGTGGGTCACTCGCGCGTTCGGGAGCCTCAGAGCAGAGGGCCGCGGTCCGGTGGACCCCGGCGCTTCCCGGGCCGGCCGGCTGCGGCTCTGTGCGGCGGCTCCGATCCAGGGGTTGATCGGAGCCGCCACAGAGCATCCGCGATAACGCGGCGCGGGGCCGCCGGAGCATCGAGGCCGTCCGAGGAGGAGGGGGCGGCCTTCGATGTTCCTTTCGGGCCCGTGGGGCCCCCTTAGTAAATATATATACCGTCAAGTAGGCAAGGGCATGAAAATTTTCATTCCCAACGCTTACGAGCAGACCCGAACCTGGCCCCGCTCCCCCGGTCGGTTTTAGACGGTTTCAGGCGTTTTCCGACGGTGTCCCGCCGTCAGTCGTCCAGGAAGAAGTCGTGCTGCTCCGCCGCGTGCTCGTACTTCTCCAGCCGAGTCTGCGTACGTTCCGGGTCCGCGTCCGCCATGGCCTGGAGGATGCCCGCGGAGAGCACCCCGGGCGCCGCGTACGAGTCGAAGACGAGCCGCGAGCCCGTGCCCGCGCTGAACACCTCATCGGCCTCGTCGGCCAGCGGCCCGAGCGCGAGGTCCGTGATCAGCGCGACGCGCAGCCCGACCCCGCGGGCGGCGCGCACGACGGCGAGGGTCTCCTTGGCGTGCCGCGGCATCGCGAAGGCCAGCACCCACGTGCCGCCCGCTTCGCGCGCCTGGAGCAGTCCGTCGTACGCGACGCTGCCGCCCCTCGTCACCACCCGGACGTCGGGGTGGATGCGTCGCGCGGCGTACGCGAAGTACTCGGCGAGGGAGACCGAGATCCGCAGGCCGACGACGGTCAGGGGGACGGAGCGGGCCAGCTCACGGCCGATGCCGAGGATCCGGTCGGGGTCGGCGAGGGAGCGCCGCAGGGCGGTCAGGTTCTCGATCTCGGCGTCGATGGCCGACTGCAGCTCGTTACGGTGCCGCTCCTCCCCCTCACCGGGCGCACCGGCGACGGCGCTGAGCGCGATGGGCTGCAGCGCTTCCCGGAGCGCGGGGTAGCCGCTGAACCCCAGCGACGAGGCGAAGCGGGTCACGGACGGCTGGCTGACCCCCACGCGCTCCGCGAGCTCGGTGATGGACAGGAACGCCGCCTCGGTGAGGTGGTCGGTCAGGAACTGGGCGATACGCCGCTGCGCGGGAGACAGCCGGTGCCCGCCGAACAGGGCCCGCACCCGTTCCGCGGGAGAGGCCGCCTCCGCCTCCGCCTCGGACGAGCGCCGCCCCGGCTTGATCGCGGCTGCCTGTGCACGCGCCTGCTGCCCGGATGCCACGGGATCTCTCCTTCTCGTCTCGCTGCCGCCCAAGATAGTTCACCCGCGCCCGACCTCCCACGAGCCCGAGCCACCGGCCTGCCGACACGGTGTCGTGACACCACCATGCATGCGCAGACCTGTCTGACTGCACATCAACGCCAGGGGCCACACCCGGCACCGGCGGCAGAAGACTCGCTCCTCGCCAACGCGCGCGGAACCACATGTCTCGACATCGAGCCCGGCGAGGCGGCGCGCGACCTGCGGGGGCTGGTGGCCCCAGGGGCAGGGCCATCCCGCAGGGCCAGGGAGCCCGCAGGGCCAGGGAGCCCGCAGGGGGTTGGACCCTGCACTGGCTCAGCGACCCGGAGAAGCCCTAACCGGCATGCTCCTGCACAGGTGCCGCGGATTCCCGGTGATCCGTGTCATCGGCCGGGGCGGCGGCACGCAGCGCCGCCTCGACCCGGCGGTTGCTGGTCATGGTCGCCGTGACGGCGGTCATGGCCAGGAGGAGACCGGCGGCGGTGTAGAGCGGGGTGCGTACGTCGTAGGTGGTGGCCAGCCAGCCGCCGAGGAAGGCGCCGAACGGGGCTGCGCACATGGCCAGCATGCGGGAGGTGGAGGCGACCCGGCCCATGAGGTGGGAGGGGACGATCGCCTGCCGGAGGGAGGGCGCGATCACCATCGTGGCGCCCATGCCCGCCCCGCAGACGGCGAGCGCGAGCCCGGCGACGTACGGGTTCGGGGCGGCGGCAAGGCCGAGGATGGCGAGTCCCTCGACTGCGGCCGTGCAGGTCAGCGCGGTGCCGGTGCCGAGTCGTCGGCCGAGGAAGGAGGCGATGCCCGCGCCGAGCAGACCGCCGGCGGCCTCCGCCGTGAGGAGCAGGCCGAAGCCGAAGGTGTCGATGCCGAGACGATCGTGCGCGAAGAGGGCGAGTACGGTCTCCACGGCGAGGAAGGCGATGTTCCCGACCGCGGGACGCAACGCGAGCCCGAGCAGCAACCGATACCCGAAGACGTACGAGGCGCCGGCCCGCGCCTGCCGCAGCAGCGACTCACGGGCCTGCGGTACGGGGCGGGGTGCGGAAGGCAGCGACCGTACGAGCAGCGCGGAGAACGCGAACGACACCGCGTCGGCGAGCAGCGGAACCGCCCGTCCGAGCGTGAGCAGGGCACTGCCCGCCGGCGGCCCGGCGAAACCGGACGCTGCGGTCTGGGTGCCGCGCAGGCGGGAGTTGGCGCGCTCCAGGAGCGCGGGGTCGCGCCCGAGCAGGTCCGGCAGGTAGGCCGTGGCGGCGGTGTCGAAGAAGAGTCCGCCGAGGCCAAGGAGGAAGGCGACGGCGGCGAGCAGGGGAATGCTCAGGCTGTCGAGCGCTGCCGCCGCGGCCGGTATCGCGAGCAGTACCGCACGCGTCGCGTCCGCGACCCACATCGTGCGCCGACGGTCCCAGCGGTCCACCAGCGCACCGCCGAGCACTCCGAAGAGCAGCCACGGCAGGGTTCCGGCGGCGGCGACGACGGCGAGTGCCATCGGGTCCCGCGTCAATGTCAGTGCGAGCAGCGGCAGCGCGCCGTGGGTCACCCCGTCGCCGAGCGAGGACACCGTCTGTGCGGTCCACAGCCGTCCGAATCCTCTCGGCAGCTTCCTTACGTCTGAGCTCACTTGGCCTCCCCTGCTGCCGTCTGCTGACGCGATGCCGGATGGAACAGTGCGAAGACGAATGAGGTGTCCGGCAGCGACGGATCGGACAGCTCCCGGTACTCCTCGGCCAGTGCCTGCAGTCGCGCTCCCAACTCCGCGAACTGCTCGTCGGTGAGCCGCAGATGCGCCATCCCCACGTGCCGCTCCTGGTCCGCCGGCGATGCCTCCAGGTCCGCCACCGCATGCCGCATCAGCACATCCGGGCCCCCCTCGCCGGGATCCGGCAGGACGATCGACCGGGCGGCCATGGCGTAGTACCGCTCCGTGACCCCGCGGACCTTCCGCGTTCGCACCACCTTCACCAGGCCCGCCCGCTCCAGCAGCCGTACGTGGTAGCTGGAACTCCCCTTCGCGAGGCCCACGCGCTCGGCGATCTGCGTGATCGTCGCGGGCTCGAAGCGGAGCACGGCCATGATCCGGTGACGGGTGAGATTGGAAACCGCGC
Source organism: Streptomyces sp. NPDC055815 (assembly GCF_053616475.1). NCBI lineage: Bacteria > Bacillati > Actinomycetota > Actinomycetes > Kitasatosporales > Streptomycetaceae > Streptomyces > Streptomyces sp. NPDC055815. The sequence continues at coordinate 71,257 of NZ_JBSHDU010000001.1, forward strand.
GCAACTGCTCGTCGGTGGTGACGTGGAACTTCTCGGGAACATCATCGCTAGGCATGGCTCTAATGGTCAACACTTCTTGACCATTAGGCAAGCGTTTTTGCTCGGCTCCCGGAATCGGCCGTCCAGCGCTCGCCGCCTTCGCTCCCGTCCCTCCGCCCTGACCTCGCTCAACCCGCACCCGGGCGCCTTCGCTCCGCCCGTCCGCAGAAGCGCAGCCGCCCCGCTGCGACCCCTGAGCACGCTTCAGCAGGGGCCCACGGGGCGGTCCATGTACGTCAGTTGGGCGCGTCGGTGGGTTCGGTGGGAGCCGTGGGGTGGGTCGCGAGGAGGCGGGCTTCGGCCGTGACCTCGGCATCGACCTGGTGCACGCTTCGATCGCCGTACTCGAGGATGTCGTACTCGTCGTCGAGTGCGGCGACCCGCTCAGTCAGGGGAAACCCATGTCCGTAGCGCTGGTGGATCCGGAAGGCGAACTCCCGAGGCGTGAACTCGCCGCTGTGCATGCGACGGGCGAGGGCTCGGGCGACTGCCTCTCGGGCGGCCTCGTCGGCGACCGGGTAGAAGGTGAGGCCGAGTTCGTCGAGTGCCACGGGAAGCAGGTCGTGGACTTCGTAGTCCGCTTCGGCGCGCGTGCAGGCGGCGAGGATCCGGAGGCCAGGACTATCGAGTCCGGCGACGAGCGCGTCACAGGCGGCCTCGACGACCTCGCTGGCGCGGACCTCCCCCATACTCCAGAGGGCTGCATGGTCCTGGAGGGCGATTGCTGCTGCTTCGGTCGATGTCACTGGTCCATGATTCATTTCGCGGCGCGTTCGGGTCGAGCAGGTTTGCACCGAGGGCCGCGGCGATCTCCTCGCCGGTGCGCCCACCGCGCCGTGGCGGAGGTCGAGGCTTCGGTGGAGGCCTTGCACGCGGCCGCACTCGACCCCGACCACAACTCGCTACGTACACGCGCCGCCGGCCGGCCTGCGCTGCCCTGGACGGATGGCTCTGCGTCCGGCGAGCGGGGGCTGGTGCGTTGAGGACGCCTTGATTCGCCGCCCCGGAAGTTCTCATGGCTCGTTCGCGGCAGAGTCAGGACAAGACGTCTGACGGCTGCGGCGCCATGGCCGGGCGACGACTGCGAGGGTGTGGGTGGATCCGACATTGCCGCTCCGCCGTTCTGACAGTGCCCGTGCCGTCAGCGGCGCCACGGCCAGTCGGGGCGGTCGTACGCGCCTCAGCCGCAGGAATGACATCAGAGAGGGCCATTCCTGCGGCCACGGGCGTGCATCAGGGCCGGCCGCCGACAGGAGGGATGCCCACTCCGCCCAGGACCGCAAGGTCTGTGCGATGCGGTGGCGCCGACAGCAGCGCGAGGACATCTGCGGGGTCGGGACCATCGGCGCGCGACCGAGCGGCGAGGGCAGCCTGCGCACTGGCCTCGTCCTGCCAGACCTCGGTGACGTGGACCGTGTCTGGGTTTGCCGCGTCCTGGCTGACCAGATAGATCTCACAGCCAGGGAAGCCGTGCAGCCTCTCCGCGACCCTCATCAGGACGGCGGCGAGTTCGCCGCCCTTGCCCGGGTGCGCGGTCATGGTCATCAGTCTGCCGATCACGTTCACACCAGGGTCGTGATGCAGAACGGGTGGCCGGCGGGGTCAAGCAGGACCCACCATCGGTCGGGCTGTGGCTGGGTCGGGGGCTCGACAGCCCCCAGGGCCAGCAGGTGAGCGCGCGCGGCCTCCAGGTCGTCGACGCCCAGTTCGATGTGGGCCTGCTTCTCCTGGGCAGGGTCCGGCCAGGTGGGGCGCCTGTAGTCGGGCAGCCGGTTGAACCCCAGTCCGGCCGAGCCCTCCTGACCGAGCAGGATGAAGTCGTCGCTGGAGTAGGCGACGGGGAGGCCGAGGGCCTCTCCGTAGAAGCGGGCCATTTCGGCGGGTTCCGGGCAGTCGAAGGTGACGGCTGCATAGCGGATCGCGGGTGCGGAGGTGGTTCCGGTGGTCATGGGGACGACGCTACGACGGGACCAGGACAGTTTCGGTCCTGGTCATGCGGGACACTTCTCGATGTGATCAGCACATCCGCCCGCCTGCTACGACTGGTCTCACTGCTGTCCGCGCGGCCGTCGTGGACCTGCGGGGAGCTGGCCGATCAGATGGCGGTCACCGAACGCACGGTCCGGCGGGACGTCGCCAGGCTCCGGGAGCTCGGGTACGGCGTCGAGTCCGATCCCGGGCCATGGGGTGGTTACCGCCTCGGCGCCGGTGCCCGGGTGCCGCCGTTGGTCCTCGATGACGAGGAGGCACTCGCCGTGGCCGTCGGGCTGCGCGAGGCCGCGCTCAGCGGTGTTCTCGGCGACGACCAGGCTGCGCTGTCCGCCCTGCTGAAGCTGCGTCAGGTGTTGCCAAGCCGGGTCGCGGACCGGTTGGGTGAGATGGACGCCGCTCTTGTTCACACCACACGGCTCGACGCTCCACAGATCGCGCCCGGCATGCTGCTGGAGTTGACCGCTGCCTGTCGCCGCGCAGAGCGTTGCCAACTTTCCTACCGGGATCGGGAGGGGAAGGCCACCGTCCGGGATGTCGACCCGTACCGCCTGGTGCACACGGGACGCCGTTGGTACTTCGTCGCCCGAGACGTGACACGGGACGAGTGGCGCACCTTCCGGGCCGACAGGGTCGGCCAGATACGGCCGACCGGGCACCCGGTGGAGCTCACTGATCCACCCGACCCGGCTCGGCTCGTCTCCCACTCCATCGCGACCGGCGCCTACCCGCTCTACGTGACGATCCGCCTCCCCCTGCCCATGGACCAGGCGCTACGGCTGATCCCGCCGACGGTCGGTGCCCACCGCCCGGAGGGAACTGCCGCCACGATCGTCGACATCGGCGGCCCCGACGCGGACGGGCTGGCCAAGTACCTCCTCAGCCTGGCCACACCACTGCGGGTCCTGTCACCTGACGCCGTACGGGAGGCTCTGCTGCGCCGCACCCGGGAGCTTTTCGAGGACAACGCGGACGGTCAGCCCCTGTAGGAGACGTTGCAGCAGGAACGAACACTGTCTGTTACGGAGCGTCAAGATGGGCTCGGAGCTGCACGATGGAGGTAGGCCGAAGGCACGTCGTGAGGGCCGCGTACCACGAGGTCATCCTGACAACGGTACGGCGGCCGTTCCCTGCACGTCGTCCGCAAGCCATGCGCGGCCAGATCCTCGCAATCGTCGGCGCGAACGGCGCGGGGAAGTTCATGCTCACCCGGACCCACGTGAAGGAGCCCCATCGTGACCACCGCGAGCCCCCGAGACCGGATCGCGCTCGTGACACTGATGCTCGCCTCCGAGTTCGGCATCGTTCCGGCGTCGGTGGCTCCCGGGCCGTCCGGGACCGCGACTCGTAACTACGTGGCCACCGCGAAGGACGGCACCGCCTGGTTCGTCAAGACCTACCCGGACAGCACAGGTCGGGCGACGGCCGAGAGCGCAGCCGAGCTGAGCGAGTACGCCCGGCTGTGCCGTGTTCCGGTGGCGCGCGCCCGCTACACGGTCGACCAGAAGCAACTGGTCGCCTCGGACGGGACGATGGCCATGTCGGTCACCCGATACCTTCACGACACGGTCACCGCCGACGGCCGACTCCACGGGCCCCGATGGGAGGCCGTCGGTGAGGCGATCGGCCGCCTGCACCGTGGCCTGGCCCGGCACCGGTTCGGACCGCCCCGGCTCGATGCACGCGACAGGGCGGTCGACCCCGTACGCAGCCGGACCCGCCTCGAAGGTCTCGTACACCGCTACGAGACAGACCCTCCTCGTACGGAATTCGAGCGGTGGGCGCTGGAGACGGCACGCGAGCGACTGGCCGGGCTGCCGGCGGTGGAGCGCCTGTTGGCGGGTGCTCCGGCGCGGACGATCTCGCAGCTGGTCCACGGGGATCTGTCGGGCCCGAACGTGCTCCTGCGTGGGGACGATGTCGCGGCGGTCATCGACTTCGCTGCGCCGGGTCGGCGCAGCCTCATGTGGGAACTCGGCCGGCTGGCCCTCGACCCGCGTACCGTCCTCGCCCATCCGGACTGGCCCGAGGGGCTGAGTCGGCTCGCCGCCGTCTACCGCCAGCGCCATCCGGTGGTACCGGTGGAGGAGTTGGTGAGCGTGGTGCGGCTGACGGCCGCGTACCTGGGGTGCACCGTCTATCCGCTCAACGCGGTGGTGGACGGCCTCGGACCTGTCACCGAGTCGCTGGAGTCGTACGCCCGAGACCGCGTGGCGGCCGCGGTCGTTCTGCGTGAGCGGCTTGACGAGGCGGAGGAGGTACTGAGGGGACACCTCCGTTAGTCGTCGACTCCGGCCGCCGGCCACCTACCAGCCAGTCTCCGAGGCAGCCGTCGGCGGCGCACGAACCAATGCCTCGACGGCCCCACCACTGTGAGGTTCCGACCTGCACGAGCCCTGCTGCGCTTCCTCCCGCACTCCCCTGCTTCTTACGGTCATCTCGACCCCTGCGAGGTACTGACATGCGCCCATCCCTCGACCACCTGCGATCCACGATCACGGACTACCTCGACCGACACCCCGGCGAGCGCGACACGCTCTCCGGGCTCCTCACGGCGCTGGCCGGGGCAGAGGACCCGTCGAGCCGCTCCGCGCTGCCCGGGCACATCACCTGCAGCGGCGTCGTCATCGACGCCGACGGACGAGTCCTGCACATCGAGCGCAAGGCCTCCGGGCTGCTCCTCAACCCTGGTGGCGACGTCGAGGCGGGAGACGAGACCCTGCTCGCGGCCGCGCTGCGGAAGCTCGCCGAGGAGACCGGCATCCCGTCCGCCTGCCTCGTCCTCACACCGGAGTTCGGGCACACGCCCATCGACATCGGCGTCCACGACATCGAGGCCACCGCGCAGAAAGGGGAAGGGCCGCAACAGCACTACGACTTCCGCTTCGTGTTCCGCCTTGCGGCCGAAAGACCCGCTCCCGCTCTCCAGAGGGAGGAAGTCGTACGGGCCGTCTGGCTGCCGCAGGACGAGGTCCCATCGCCCACGCTGCGCGCGAAGCTCCACGACGCCGCCCTGGCCGGTCCCGTCATGCCCGTGAACGCCGGCGCGCTGATCCACGACGGTCAGGGCCGCTACCTCCTGCACCTGCGGGACGTGAAGCCCGGTATCTGGGCGCCAGGCTGCTGGGAACTGCTCGGCGGCGGCCGGGAGCCGGACGACGCCACCTTGCTGCACACGGTCGTCCGCGAGCTACGGGAAGAGGCCGGTCTCAAGATCCCCAGACTCCATCCGTACGCGGTCGAGCACGTGACCGGCATCTACGGGACGCTCGTCCCCGTGCAGCTGTTCACCGGCGAGTGGAACGGCGACCCAAGCACGCTGACCGTGACCGAGGGCCAACTCCTTGCCTGGCGGAGCCTTGAGCAGCTGCCGTACCTGGCCATGCTCCCCTCCACCCGCAAGCTGCTCGAACGGCACGCCACCGAGCATCCCGCCGCCGACGCCGCCCACGGGCCGTCGAGGACCGCGACCGCAGCGCCGCCCCCTGGCGCCGAGCCCCACATCGTCGGCGTCCACCTCGTCCTCGAACTGCCGTCGGCGCCGTCCACGCCGTCCACGCCGAGCATTCCGACGGCGCCACGACCCGTGAAGTGGCGCCCCGCGCCAAAGCGCCCAAGTGCGGGTCCTGGCTCGCCCCGGACCGCCTACGCTTCGGTCTGCTGCTCCAGGCTCTGAACGCTGTGAACAGCGTGTTCGGCGGCCCTGCGTGCCTCGCGTAGGGCACGCTCCGCCGCCTTCACGGCCGCGCCGGCCTCCTTCGCGATCGCCCCGGCCGCAGACTTGGCCGCCCTGGCCTCCTGCACTTCGCGCTCAAGCCGGCGAACCCGGTCGGCTGCCGAATCGACCTCCGCTTCGGCAGCCTCATGCGCGTCACGGGCCTCGCCGAGTTCCTGCTCGCATCGGCTTACCACCGCGTCGGCGTCCTTCGCCGCCGCACGAGCACGCTCGAGATCACGCAGCCGTCGCCGTCCTCCACGTTCCGTCTCTTTCGTCTGCACGGCCTCTTCGGTACGGGCCGGGTGGGCGGGCACCTCATCCGGTGCAACGGCGGCGAAGTCGACCGCGGCTTCGGGGACCTTCACGAGCCGGCCCTTCAGCCACTGCTCGGCGACGTCGGCGCGGGCCAGGACACCGTGGAGGGTCTGCTCGACCTCGTGGAGCACCGTCCCGCTCACCGGCTGACCTGCTTCCGCGGCCAAGGCGGCGGCCGTCCGGGCGAGCGCGCCGACAAGCTGGTGCTGCCGGCGCCCCGCGACGCGCAGCTGTTCACCATCGAGTGTCCGGTGCGCCTCACGCAGCGTCTCGCCCAGCGCCAGGAACCTCGCCGCCTCTTCCGGCTGCCGTCGGGCGAGCAGGTTCGCCGCCCACGCAGCGAGCGCCGGGCGTCGCAGCGCCGCGATCGCCTTCGCCGACGCTGTGTCCTTCGCCCGCCGCGCGTCCGCGACGTACGCGTCCCTGGCCGTGGTGAACTCGTTCGGCCTCAGCCCGTACAGCTCCTCGGCGATCTGCTCGACATCCACGTCCCCACTGTGCGCCGTCCGCGCAGACCAGACACGGCCGCGCCTGTAGTGGTTGCGCCAGATGCCTGGGCCGGGTCACCCGGCCGGCCCGAAGTGCATCTCTCTGCGGGCTCTCCGGCCCGCCAGGGCGTACGGTCGCAGAGCGGCATCCGACAGGATTCCGAAGGACCGGCCGCCCGCAGCCCCCGAGCGCGGGCGGCCGGGCACTCATGAGGCCCCGCGGCGCTCGTTCAGCGCGCGAACGAGTCGCCGGCTCTGCAAGGTGGCGCTGATCGAAGCCCCCCGGCAGCACGAACGCGCTCGACAGCAAGACAAGACGGCACTGCCCGCCCGCGCGCCCCGCCATCCAGCCCTCCACAGCCGCCGTGCGGGCCTCCTCGCGGCTACTCGGGCAGCGGTCGGTCGTCGATCACGTTCTTCATGACGAGGGTGGAGGTCAGACGCTGGATACCGGGCAACCGGGCGAGCTTCTGGTCGTACAGCTCCTGGAACGCTGCCAGGTCGGCAGTCGCGACGCGCAGGAGGTAGTCGGGCTCGCCGAAGAGACGCTGTGCTTGCAGCACGTGAGGGATGGCTCCTACGGCCTCTTCGAAGGTCGTGACGGTGTCGGCATCCTCCCAGCGCAGGGTGGCGAAGACGATGGCCTCGAAGTTCAGGCCGACGGCAGCGGGATCGACGACGGCGCGGTAGCCGCGGATCGCACCTTCGCGTTCCAGGTCGCGCAGCCGACGGTGGCAAGGGGAGACGCTGAGCTGCACTCGGGCGGCCAGTTCGGTGATCGTCAGGCGGCCGTCGAGTTGCAGCTCGGCAAGAATCTTCCGGTCCAGGGCATCCATGGAGAAGATTCTCCCTCACTGGTCGTGATCACGGGGTAAAGACGCAAACACCTTCGGGCGCATCCCGCCTAGCCTTCCCTCCAGAACAAGAAGTACGAGAGGGCACGATCGATGGACACCACGACGCTGGCGGCGTTCCTGGCAGTGGACCTGCTGCTGGTTTTCACCCCCGGCGCGGACTGGGCATACGCGATATCCGCCGGGTTGCGGGAACGCTCCGTCGTCCCGGCCGTCACCGGTCTCATCGCCGGGCACATGGCGTACGCGTTGGTGGCCGTCGCGGGTCTGGCGGTGATCGTGGCGAGCTACCCCGCCGCGCTCACCGCCCTGACGGTGGCGGGCGCCGGCTACCTGTTGTGGCTGGGCTGGGGTGTCCTGCGCCAGCCGGCCGTTCCCGCGGTCGGCGGAGCGAGTACGGACACCTCCCCGCTGCAGGTCATGTTCAAGGGGTTCGGGATCAGCGGCCTGAACCCCAAGGCGCTGCTGCTGTACTTCTCCGTGTTCCCGCAGTTCATCGACCCTGCCACGGGCTGGCCGGTCACCGCGCAGACCGGGCTGCTCAGCACGATGCACCTGACCGCGTGCACCCTCGTCTACCTCGCCGTCGGTGTCCTGGCCCGCACGGTCCTGACCACCCGCCCCGCGGCCGCCCGAGCCGTCACCCGCGCCAGCGGTGTCATGATGATCGCGATCGGCGCATTCCTGCTCGTGGAACGCCTGGCCGGCTGAGCAGCCGCCCCCGGAGAGCCCTGCCCTGGTGCTCACGTGCGAGCAGCGACCGCATCCGACAGGAACGTCTGGACGTGCGGCAGCACGTTGCCAGACTGGTCCCATGCGCCCTGGTGGTCCGCGCCGGGCACCGAGAAGAAGGCCGCCCCCGTCTGTTCGGCGAACACGTGCATCGGAGCATGCCAGGGATCGGCCGTACCGGCGTACAGGAGCATCGACACCCCCGAGGCCGCCAACTCGGCGTGCGTGCCCGGCTCATGCGAGAAGGCTTCATAGTTCGCCCGGAACGCACCCGGGTCGCCGGCCTCGATCACCGCAGCCTGGGCGGGGTGTGCGGAGGCGCCCTGCTTGACGAGCTGGTACGCGTCCGTGTCGGCCGGCAGGCCGAGGGCACGCAGGGTCGGGCCGACCGCGGACCTGAATCCGCCGACCGGATCGAACGCGCCGGCGACCAGCGCCGCCAGCCGCTCCGGAGCGTGCAAGGCGACGCCGTAACCGGTCAGGGCCCCCAGCGAGTAACCCCAGAAGGCGGCCCTCTGCGCGCCGACGTCGTCAAGAACGGCGATGACGTACTCGGCGCGGCGCGCCAAGGAGTACGGGGCCGGATCCTGTGGCGCGCCGCTGGCTCCCATGCCCAGCGGGTCGATGGTGATCACCGTGTGGGAGGCCGCCAGCGCGGATGTGTAGCCGGCCTGCGTCCAGTGCGCGCCGATCTGGAACATGCCCGGATGCAGGACCAGCGCGGGGCCGTTTCCGACCACCTCGTAGGCGATGTCGTACCCGTTGCTGCGGACGATGGGCATCTGCCGCTCCTTGTGGTCGAGGGATTCCGTGGGCCGTGGGCGTGCCAACACACTCCCCTGGCCAGGAACGTTACGACTTGTAACGGGCTTCATCCTGAAGCAGGATCGAACCGCCGGGAAGGAGGCACTTTCTTGTCACAACGGAACACCTCGGTAACAGACCAGGTCACAGCCGCCCAGCACTCCCACGCCGCCGCCGACTGCCCGCTCCGCGAAGTACTGGCCCTGATCGGGGACAAGTGGAGCGCCCAAGTACTCGTCGAACTCGGCGGCGGCCCCCTCCGCTTCACCCAACTGGAACGGTCGATCGAGGGCATCAGCCGCCGCATGCTGACCCTGAGCCTGCGCAACCTCGAACGCAACGGCCTGGTGACGCGCACCGTCCACCCGGACGCACCACCCCGCGTGGAGTACGCGACCACCCCGCTCATCGAGGAAATCCGCGCGCCCCTCGAAGCTCTCTCTGACTGGGCACGCCGCGCGGGCCCAGCCATCGCCGCCGCTCGCCACGCCTACGACCAACACCAGCCGTAAAGTTCGGCGTACGCGAGAGGCCGTGCTGACGGGGCACCAGGTCTTGTGTGGTCGTACATCCAAAGTCCGATACTGCTCCCCCGAAACGCCTGTCACGATCGGCGCATGACCCACTCCTGGCCCTCTCACCTCGATGTCGGCGCGGTCCGCTTCGCCCGGCCGACGGCGAACTACGACGACGTCGTGGTCTTCTACCGTGATGTCCTCGGTCTGCCCGTGCTCGCCCAGTGGCGGGGCCACAGCGGCTACGACGGCGTCGTCCTCGGCCTGCCGGGCACCCCGGTGCACATGGAACTGCTGCAGCACAGCGACCGGCCCCGTATCCCCGAGCCGGATCCGGAGAACCAGCTGGTCCTCTATCTGCGCGGTCCGGAAGCCGTCGCCACCGCGTCCCGGCGCCTCACCGAGCACGGGCACCGTCCCGTCCCCGCGGCAAACTCCTACTGGCCGGAGCACGGCGCCGTCCTCTTCGAAGACCCCGACGGCTGGCTCGTCGTCCTGGCGCCCTGGGTCTTCGGGGAGGAACCTGTGCCACCCAGGCAGACGAGCTGACGTCCGCGCCGATCACGGCGGTGCCCAGCATCGGAGACCGGAGCCGGTCAGAGTTCTGCCGCGCGTTCTTGGCGGCGTCCTGCTGAGCCTTGGCGAGGACGGCGGTGGCGGCGGCGGACCCGGTCGCTCGGCGCAGGGGCACTGTTCAGCGGAGCGGCCGGACACCACGAGGGCGGTGTCCGGCCGTATCCGCGCGTTTCAGTCCTCGGTCAGTGGTGGGTGGCCAGGCTGTGTGCGATGCCCGCCGCGACCGAGATCACGTCGGTCAGTGGCTCCGCACAGGGGTTGGGCCGGCGGCCCGAGCAGACCTGGGACGGGATGTTGCGGTCGGCCGTCGTGCCGTCGCCGACCTGCCCGTTGGCGTTGGAGCCCCAGCCGAGGGCGGTGAGGTCCGATGCCACGGCGAGGGTGTGTTCGCTGCCGGCGGCGATGTCGAAGGTGCCGGTGAGGAAGCTGGTGCAGGGTGCGGTCTGGCCGACGGCGCAGGCCCGTACGGGGATCGGGTTCTGCTGGTGGTTGAAGGTGCCGTCGCCGAGCTGGCCCTTGCGGTTGTCGCCCCAGCCGACGACCCCTTCCTGGCTCTGGAGCGACAGGCGCGCGACACTGTGGTCGCCGCCCGCGGCGATCTGGTTCACGCCGGTGAGGAAGGTGCCGCAGGGGGCCGTCTGGCCCGGCGCGCAGACCTGGACGGGCGTGTTGGTGCCGGTCGCCGTTCCGTCGCCGAGCTGGCCGAAGAAGTTGTGGCCCCAGCCTCGAACCGTCCCGTCGGTCAGGAGCGCGAGGCTGTGGCTGCCGCCGCCCGCCACGCTGCCGGCCGTGCCGGTGAGGGCGACCTGGACGGGGATCGACTTCTGGAAGTCCTCGCTGCCGTCGCCGAGCTGGCCGGAGGAGTTGAGGCCCCAGCTGCTGACGGTCCCGTCGGAGTGCACGGCCAGGCTGTGCCAGGAGCCGCCGTCGAGGCTCGTGACGTCGGTGAGGAAAGTGGAACAGGGCTCGGTCTGGGCCCGGGCGCACACCTGGACGGGTGCGTTGCGGTTGGACATGGTGCCGTCGCCGAGCTGGCCGTATTCGTTGTCGCCCCAGGCGACGACGCTGCCGTCGGCCCGCAGCGCAAGGTTGTGGAACGCACCCGAGGCGACGGCTACGACGTCGGTGAGGTAGCTGCCGCAGGGGGCGGTCTGGCCCGGCGCGCAGACCTGGACAGGCCGGGTGCTGCCGGTGTTCGTGCCGTCCCCGAGCTGGCCGTAGCTGTTCAGCCCCCACGTCCACACGGTGCCGTCTGCGCGCAGCGCCACGCTGTGGTTGACCCCGCCGTCGATGTCGATCACCCGCCGGATGCGCGTGGTGCGGACCGGGAAGGGGCTGTCGGTGGTGTTTCCGTTGCCCAACTGCCCGGTGTTGTTGGCGCCCCAGCCGACGACTGGGCCGGGGAGGATGGCGGCCTGGGCGTCCGCCGCGAGGCCGGTGGTCATCAGGAGCGCGGCGCCGCAGACGGTCGCGGCGCGTCTGAGTGCAGAGGTACTGGGGCGTGGGAATCGCATGCACTGTCCTCGTGTGTGGGTGTCACGGCCCCCCGGCCCACGAGCATGACCCGGCGTTCCGGAGTCTCACCCCCGACACGCGCCCGCTGTACCCGACGTCACCTGGCCGGTCGCGCGACCCGCTCGACCACCCCGCGCGCGTACGCCCTCTGCACCGGGCGCTGGTTGTTCACGAGGTCGAGGACTCCTCGCCTGGCGCTGCGCCGGGTACTGCGCTCCTTGGCCTGCCCCGGTCGTGGATCGCCTGCGCCACCACCGCGCTGACCAGATCCTCCACCATCGCCGTCTTCTCCTACCTCGGTGCGATGCTCCAGGGGGTCAAGGGCCTGTCCGACGGGCTCGTCCCGGTGGAGCTCCGCTTGTACGGAGTCGGTGCCCGGCCCGCCTCCTGGGCACGGTCGCGGTCGTGGCCCCGCCGGGATCGGCTGGGTTGGCGCGGCCTTCGCCCTTGCGGTCGCCGGAGGCGCCGTGCTGGACCGGTACCTGCGGTCGCGGCCTGCTCGCTACCTCGTGTCCTTCCGTACCCTGCTTGCCGTCGCAGTGGTTGCCGCTCGGGCTCGGTGGTCAGTTGTCCCCGAGTGCCAGCTTGATACCGAAGCCGACCAGTAGCGTGCCGGTGATCGCGTCGATGACACGCTGCACCGAGGAGCGGTTCAGCCACCGGCGGACGAGATGAGTGCCGAATATCAGCGCGCTGAACCAGACCAGTCCCTCCAGGTCATGCACGATCGCCAGGACGACTCCCATCAGGAGATGCGGGGCGTCCGTGGGGATGAACTGGGGCAGCATCGCCATGTAGAAGACGCCGTTCTTCGGGTTCAGGAGGCTGGTGCCCAGTCCGCGAGCCCAGGACCGTGCCCACGTGGGCTCCGCCGCCGTGGCTCCTGCTCCCTCCGCCGGATCCCCCGACGCGGGCCGGCCGCGCTCCTTGAGCAACCGACGGAGCATGCCGATCCCCAGCCACACCAGATATCCCGCACCGGCCACACGCAGCGCGTCATACAGGAGGTGGGAAGCCGTGAGGACCGCCGAGGCGCCGACGGCGGCGGCGACACCCCACACGAGCACGCCCGACAGGATCCCCAGTGCCGTCGCGAAGGCCCGGCGTCTGCCCAGGGTGATGGCGGAGCGCAGCACCAGAGCGGTGTCCAGCCCCGGCATGATGGTGAGCATCGCGGCCACTACGGCGAAGGACGCGATGGCAGGGGAAACGGTCATGCGGCCATCCTGAAGCCGCGGCCGCCATCACGTCCAACGCGGTCTGCTTCACCGTGCATCAGCGTTCCTGATGCTGGTGTTCACTCGGCGGTTCGCCTTCGGGGGTCGGCCGCCGCATCGTGGCCGCTCCCTCGGTTGCGCAGAGCGTGCGACGCGTTCGCCTGCCAGCCTCGCAATTCCGGTGCCACACGAGCGTATAGCGCCAGAAGAGCCGTCGTCGCAGCCGTGCGCCAGGGAGCACTTCCTCGGCTTCACGGACGATGTCGCCATAGGTCATGTCCGCTGAGCGCGTGGCAGCCGTCATGGAGACGGGCCGGAGCGAGGGGCGGCCCCTGTTCTTCAGCCAACCCATGACGGCGTTGGCTGGGATGGCGATGGCGCCGAGTAGGTGGTCCCCCGGCGTCTTGGCGCGGGACAGGCCGACGACCACCAAGGTCCCTCCCGGCGCCAGATGGCGGCGGCAATGGGCCAGCGTCTCGGCGAACGGCAGGTGATGGATCGTGGCGACGCACGTGATCACGTCGTAGGAGTCGGCGGGAAAGTCTGCCGTGACATCCGCGACGGTGAAGGTGATGGGAAGCGCCGGAGGCGTCAGCTTCCGGGCCTGCGCGGTGATCACCGGATCGGAATCGACGGCCCGTACGGCGTCGGCCCGTACGGCCAAGAGCCTTGCGAGATCACCACTGCCGGAGCCGATGTCCAGAGCCATGGGGAAACGCTGGGGCAACTGCCGCAGGATCCAGCGATGGTAGTGGGCGTTGTGATCCCAGGGATAGGCGGCATTGAACCGGTCAAGGGCCCGCAGGACACGAGGCGACAAGATCTTCACCGCCGCAGTCAATCAACTCCCCGCGGCATGCACACGCGCCGTCCCGGAATCACGGAGCGACCGCTCCCGGTCAACCAGGTACGACTATGTCCACATCACGGGCATGAGGACGGCTCTGGCCGCGACGCCGTGACGGGATCGGCGTGCCCGTGCCCAAGAGCCTTGACCGGATACTGGATCATGGAGTTTGTATCCAGTCGAAGAACGGGGTGGGGATGGGCGTCAGCGAGCTGGTGCGCGCCGAGCTGGCGCGGCACGACTGGAGCGCGCTGCGCTGTGCCTGTGGTGACTCGGCAGAGCATGTGCCGCTGTTGTTCGAGACGCTGTTGACCGCCGAGAGTCCCCAGGATGCGTTCGGCTACGACCTCTCCGGACATGTCGAGGACACCTGCTTCATCGCCGAGTGCACCGGGCCGGCGATCGGCGTCATCCTCGCGGCGCTGGCAGGTGAGGTTCTGCCAGAGGTCAGGAGTGACTTCCTGGAGACGCTCCTGTGTGCAGCCTACGGTTCGGGTTACGACGACGCGTCGCCTTCGGCGCGCGAGAAAGACGAGTTCCGGGCGATGGTACGGGAGGGCTTCTGGCTGCTCATGCAGGCCGGTCTCACCGGTAGTGCGCAGGACGCCGAGGCGGTGGCCGACCTCTGCGAGTACTACGAGCTCGGTGATCAGAAGTCGGCGCACTACCAGGCGCTGTTGCGCGAGCGGGTACGGGCGAAGACCAAGCGCCGAGTCGCGCGCCGATGGCGGGGCGGGGCAGATCCGGAGTAGGACTCGGATGTGGAGGACCCGATGCTAAGCCCGGCCCCGCACGGCTCTCTTGGTTGCTTTGACCGGGTTCACATTGCCATCGATTTCGGGTACCTCCAACCAGCACGACCTCCGGGCCGGTGGTCAGCCGCTCCCGTCGGTAGGGAGCTCGGTTGCCGTCACCGGACACCGACCATGACCCCACGGGTACGCGAGACGACCGCGCCAGGATTCCGCGAAGCGAAAGCAAGATGATCGGTCGTGCGCAAAGCTTGCTCCACGGGGGGGAGGCCTCCCCTCGCACACCTGACTGTTGGGGGAAAAGTGAACTGGTACCTCGAAGTTCTCAAGAAGTACGTGGTGTTCAGTGGGCGTGCGCGCCGCAAGGAACACTGGATGTTCTTACTGTTCAACATCATCGCTGTGCTCGTCGTCGTGACCGTCGACCTTGCGATCGGCACCTTCCCGCTGCTGTACCCGATCTACTTCCTGGCCGTGCTCCTGCCGCACCTCGGCGTGACCGTTCGCCGCCTGCACGACACCGGCCGCTCCGGCTGGTTCATCCTCCTCGGCCTGATTCCCCTGGTCGGCGCCATCATCCTGATCGTCTTCCTTGCCACGGAGGGCGAGCAGAGCCAGAACGCCTACGGTCCGAACCCGAAGCCCGTCACGGCCTTCTGACGGCCCCGGCCCCTGTCCCTTTCTCTGCCCGTGTGCCGAACCCCCGAAGGTCCACCTCCAGGGGTTCGGCACGTGGAGAGAGTTGAGGCGGCAGGCCACTACAGCGCCTCGAAGAGGATCTTCTCCTTGTCGAGGCCGAGGGGGTCGGCCAGCGTGAGTTTGGCCTGGACGCTCGCGCCCAGCGTGAGGTCACCCGCGGACGTGATCTTGCCTCTCACGGCGGGTTCCGCCAGGTGCACGGTGCCCTCCTTCGGCCTGCCGTCCTCCTTGTCGGTGTTGATGATCAGGCCGCCGAAGATCTCGTCCACCCGGTTCTTGAGCACCGCGGCCTCCACCAGGTCCACCGCGCGCCGTTCCGCGACCCTCCCCTTCCCCCGCGCCATGTCGCACGGCAGGCAGTACAGGGCGTCGAGCACCCACTTCGGCGGGGGCTTGTCGGCGCACGCGGTCACGCACAGCGCACCGACGTACCGGTCGATCAGGCGCCGCAGCGGGGCCGTGGCGGAGGTGTACGGGGCCGCGATCGCCGCGTGGCGCGTGTACTCCGGGATGTGGTTGTCGCGGAAGGTGGTGTACTCCGCCTTGAGCAGCATGGCGGTGGCCTCGCTGAGGAAGGCCATGTGCTTCTGGTCGGCCGGATCGAGGCGGTTGACCAGCGCGGCGTACGAGAGACCGGGCTTCCAGTCGATGTGCAGGCACTTCGCGATCTCGTGCACGCGCTGGACCACCTGCTGGTCGGACTGCTCCTTCTGGGTCCGCAGGATCCCGGTACCGCTGTCCAGCATGATCCGGGCCGCGGCCATGCCGGTCATGAGGGAGATCTGTTCGTTCCAGCCCTCCACGGGCAGGGGGGCCGCGTAGCGCAGCCGGAACTCCCCGTCCTCCAGGGTGACCTCCTGGTTCGGCAGGTTCACCGCGATCCCGCCGCGCGCGGCCTCGACGGCTTCCCGCAGTTTGCCGATCTCGCGAAGAAGGGCGACGGACTCCTCGGCCGTGCCGGCGTCGATGTCCTGCTGCACGCCCTTGTAGTTGAGTTTGGCCCGGCTGCGGACCTTGGCTCGGCTCACGGTCGAGTCGGTCACGTTGCCGTCGGCGTCGAGGTCGTGCTGCCAGAGCAGGGCCGGGACGATCTGGTCCGGGAGCAGGCTGGCCGGTCCCTCGGAGATCGAGGGCGGATAGAGGGGCACCTTGAGATCGGGGAAGTACAGCGTCTCGATCCGGTCGCGGGCCTCGGCGTCCAGCGGGCCGCCGAGCCTGACGAACGCCCCCACGTCGGCGATGGCGTAGTGCACGCGGTACCCGCCTCCGGGCCGCCGCTCCAGGTACATGGCCTGGTCCAGGTCCTTCGAGGCCGGCGGGTCGATCGTGAACAACGGCAGGTGGGTGGCGTCCTTGTTGGGCAGCTGGAGCTCGGCTTTCGCGGTCTCCGCCGCCCTGAGAACGTGCGCGGGAAATTCCGGGGTGGCCCCTTCAGCTCTGCCCGGAGCTGTTGCAGGGCCTGGAGCAGGGCGTCCTGGGCCTCGCGGGACATGTGCATCTGGAGGCGTCGCATGTCTGGAGCGTAGGGCGGCGACCAGGCAGCGGCGCGATGAGCGGGTCCGGGCGGGGGACGGCCGTGAGGGGCGGGCAAGGGGCAAGGGTGGGGCCTACCTCGCCGAGACCGTGTTCGTCGGTGCGGTCCTGACCGGCGCCGACCTCCAAGACGCCAACCTTCGGGGCGCCGATCTCAGCGCCCACTCCTTGAAGCCGACGGCAACTGCCGATGAAAGACGACACCTGGGCGCAGGCGCGCGTCGCGCAGCACATCGCCGTCAGTGCGCCCAGGGCAGTCGTACCGCCTCAAGTTCACCGTCGCTCAGCAACGCGTCGATGAGAGCCGGGGGCCCGGCGACCTTGGTGGCCCACAGGTCGTAGTCGGTGCACACGACCCAGGCGCGGTCGTCGGCCCAGAGGTTGGACGGGCTGAAGTCGGCCTCGGAGTGGTCGTAGAGCATCTCTGCGTCGCCGAGCCGACCCGTACGCACATGCAGCCTGTCGAAGTCGGTCGCTCCGAGCATCAGAGGGTTGTAGTAGGCCAGGCATCGGGTGTCCGGGCCCGCGGGGCTGTACTGGGTGAGGAGGGCGATCAGCCGGTTCCAGGTCTCGCGGTCGAGGCTCCCCTCGGTCGGCGGGATCACGCCCAGCGGCCAGCTGCCCTCCTTCTTGGCCGAGGGAAAGCAACGGTACGAGGGCATCAGCCCGTCCGGCACGGCCGGCTCGCCGGTCCTCCGGGCCAGCTCGGCCCAGCGCAGCCGTCGCCAGCCGGGGCCCGGGTGCCGGGCGCGGCCCAGGCCTCCACCCGTGGTCACGCCCACGGCATCGAGGTCGATGCCCGCGACGACGTGGGGTGGGGTGCTCCCGTCCGCCAGGCGTGCCTGGCGGTACTCGTGGTACGACACGTCGGCGGGCCCCTGCTCATGCTCGTACATGGCGTTGAGCACCCACGCCGCGTCGGGCATCGCCGGCGGCATGAATCCGGTGATGCCGTCGCCGCACAGCTCCAGCAACCAGCTCGCTGCCTCGGACGGCGCGGGCGGCCACGAGCTGGACAGCAGGTTCGACTCCTCGGACATGCGGTCATCGTCCCAGGCGCGCACCAGGCCGCCCGCGAGGGGATGTCGTTTCAGGGGATGGGTGGGCCGGGGCGTCGGCGCCCCCGCCACCCGACCGGCCGGAAGACAGCGGGCCCCCGGCACCGTCTGGCAGGACTTGCCGAAGGTGACGGGGGATCAGGTCTACGTCGGGGTGTCGGTCACTCCGCAGCGGTGAACACGTGCTCGGCCGGCGGGCCCACCAGGATTCCGGGACCCGCCGCGAGCGCCTCGGTCAGATGCGGGCTCGACA
This sequence comes from Streptomyces sp. NPDC055815, assembly GCF_053616475.1. Lineage (NCBI taxonomy): Bacteria > Bacillati > Actinomycetota > Actinomycetes > Kitasatosporales > Streptomycetaceae > Streptomyces > Streptomyces sp. NPDC055815. Next base: position 89,161 of record NZ_JBSHDU010000001.1, read on the forward strand.
GGTGCGCCTCGAACGCGGCGCGGTCCTCCCACTCCTCGAACACCAGCCACGCGCTGGGGTCCTCGGGGTGGACGTACGCCTGGTAGCTGATGTTGCCCGGCTCGGCCCGCGACGGCGCGACCAAGGACAGGGCCTGCTCACGGACCTTGCTCTCGGCGCCAGGGGCGGCCTTGAGCAGGGCGATCGCGGTGACCTTGGGCATGGTGCGCTCCGTTCGATGCGTCGTTGCCGGGACGCGCAAGTCTATGTCTGCGCGCCCTACGCAACAATGCGCCACCGCTCCTACCCGCGCGCCGCTCCCTATGACGAGCAGGAGTTGTGGCGCCACCCCGGCGGCGGGGGGGGGGCCACACCCACAGGCCCAATACAAGGGTTGCCGGGGCGGGGCCCCGGGCCCCACAAACCCAC